>DATEIK010000183.1:0-9576 GCA_035279065.1 Sphingomicrobium sp.
TTCTTCAGGGATGGATCCAGCAAAGCGTTGCGGCAAGCCTGCTGAAGCGCGCGGGTTACGATTACGACAGCGTGAAGCGGCAAGCGCGCACGGCCGCGTTCAAGCCGGTCGACCTCAAGGCGAGCTTCTCGGCAGACATCCCCGTGACCCTAGCGCAGGCCACCAGCCACAACGTGATCGGAAAGCTCACCGGATCGAAATATCCGAACGAAACGATCAGCTATGGCGGTCACTGGGACGCGTACGGCATCGGCCCCGCCGACGCGCAGGGCCGCACCATCCGCCCCGGCGCCGCCGACGACGCCCTCGGCCTCGCGGCGATGCTCGAGGACGCGCGGCTGTTTGCAGCCGGGCCGCGGCCTCAGCGCACGCTTCTGTTCGCTGCCTGGACCGGGGAGGAACGCGGGCTACTCGGGTCCGAATATTACGCGCAGCATCCGTTGTTCCCGTTCGCGACCATGGTTGCCAACCTCACCTTCGACACGCTGCAGTGGAACGGACCGGTAAAGGACGCGGTGCTGGTCGGGCGCGGGCAGAGCGGCGACATGGAAGCGCTGCTGGCCGACGCCGCGAAGGCGCAGGGCCGCTATGTCACCGACGAGAACCATCCCGAGCGCGGGCTGTTCTACCGCGCCGACCATTTCTCCTTCGCCAAGCGCGGCGTCCCGGTGCTGCTCGATATGGCGCTGGCCGGCGCTTACGACATGGTGGAGGGCGGGCGGGCCGCGGGCAACCGCTGGCTCGATGCCTTCACGACCAATTGCTACCATCAGGCGTGCGACGCCTGGGCGCCAAGCTGGGACCTGCGCGGCGCGGCGCAGGAGGCGGAGCTGTTCTACGCGATCGGCGCGCGGCTGGCGAACAGCCGGCTGTGGCCCAACTGGAACCCGCGCTCCGAGTTCGCCAAGGTGCGCGCGCAGAGCCACGACGCGCGGCCGGGCGAGGACGTCGTGGTCGCGCCGCTGGGAGAGCGCGGCCGGTAGCGTCTCCGAAACCGACCCAAGCCGATCCGCTCCGGCCCCATCTTCCCGGACTTTTCCGCGCGCTTGCGGTAACCTTTTGTTAACTATTTGCACCTGGCCGTCGGTGCTGGTTCGCGTTCGCTGCTCGGTTCGGTGCTGCTGTCGAGGTTTGGCACGAGACATGAGCAAGCTCATCCACTTGGTCGACGACGACGCGGCGGTGCGCGGTACGCTGGCGCGGCTGCTCGCGTCGGGCGGTTACGAGGTGCGCCAATATGCCTCGGGCGCCGAGCTGATCGACGCCGCCCACGCCCTCGACGGAGGGACCGTGCTGCTCGACGTCGACATGCCCGAGCCCGACGGCTTCGCGGTGACCCGGCTGCTGGCGGAGCGATCGATCGACGTGCCGGTGGTGATGATGACTGGAGCGGGCGACCTGACTTTGCTCGCGCTGAGGGCCGGGGTCGCTCAGTTCATGCAGAAGCCGTTCGGCCGGACCGAACTGCTGTCCGTCCTCGACGCGCTTTCCGAGCGGCCGCGCGCCCCCTTCGCCCGGGCCGCTCGGATCCATGCTTGAGGCGCCGCGAATCCAGGCACCGTCGCTGCAGCGTCAGAAGGCCGTGCTGTGGGCTGCCTTCGCGGTCATCCTGGTGGTCAGCCTGCTGGCCTTCGTCAGCATCCAGCAGCTGATCGCGGCGAGCGCGCGGGTCGAGCGCAGCCAGACGCTGCTGATCGACATCAGCCACTATTTGTCCGACCTCAAGGACGTCGAGACCGGCGGGCGCGGCTATGCCCTGAGCGACGGCGATGTCCGACACCTGCAGCGGCAGGAGGAGGGCATCGCCGCCGTGCATGCCAGCGCGGCGAGGCTGCGCAAGCTCTCGCTCGACCCCGAGCTGCGGCAGTCGCTGGAGCGGCTGTTCCGGCTCGGCGAAGTCCGCATCGCCTCGTCACGCAAGCTCACCAGCGAGCGGCTGGATCGCGCCGAAACGCGCCGCAACCTGGTCGAGGGCATGGTCCTGATGGACCGCATTCGCGACGAGGTCGGGGCGGTCTATGCGCTCCAGCAGCGCGAATATCGCGACGAGCGCCACCATCTGGAACTGCAGGCGCGGGAGACGAGCATCGCGCTCGGCGTCGGCGTCGTGCTGTGCCTGGCGGCGATCGCCTGGCTGTTCGCGCTGCGCGGGCGCGAGGTCGAGACCAGGCGGCAGCTGGAGGAGGAGCTGCGCGCGCTCAATCTCGAGCTCGAGGATCGCGTCCATGCGCGCACCGCCGAGGTCAAGCACGCGCGCGACCTGTTGAACGCCGTGGTCGAGAACTTGCCCGACATGATCCTGTTGAAGGAGCCGCACGGCGAAGGCTTCCGCTACATCCTGGTCAACGCGGCGGGCGAGCGGCTCCTCCAACGCGACCGGGTGGAGATCCTCGGCAAGACGGAACGCGAGCTGTTCCCCGCGGACGAAGCCGGCAAGGTCGTCGAGGCCAACCGGATGGTGGTTGCTTCGGGCAGTCCGCGCATCTTCACCGACCGCCGGCTGACCACGGCGCGCGGCGAGGTCCGGACCGTCGAAACCCGTATGGTCCCGATCGCCGGCGGAAACGGCGGCCCGGCGATGCTTCTCGCCATCATCCGCGACATGACCGAAGCGCGGGCACGGGAAGAGCAGCTCCGCCAATTGCAGCGGATGGACGCGGTCGGCCGGCTGACCGGCGGCGTCGCGCACGACTTCAACAATCTGCTGGCGATCATCCACGGCAATTCTGAGCTGATCCGCGGCCAGCTGGAAGATGGGTCCGAAGCCGCGGAAATGGCCGATGACGTGATTGGCGCCTCATCGCGTGGGGCCGAGCTGGTCAAGCGCCTGCTGGCTTTTGCTCGGATGCAGCATTTGGAGCCGGAGGCGGTCGACCTCAACGCGCGCCTCAACAATGTCGTCGGCCTGTTGCAACGCGCGCTCGGCGAGAAGGTCAATTTGCGCGTCAAGACGGCAAAGGCCTTGTGGCCGGCGATCATCGATCCGACCCAGGTCGACGATGCGCTGGTCAATCTGGCGATTAACGCGCGCGACGCCATGCCCGGGGGCGGGACGCTCAGCATCGAAACCCAGAACGTCACGCTCGACGAAGATTATGCGGCTAATCATCTGGAGGTCGCGCCGGGGGACTATGCGATGCTCGCGGTCAGCGACACCGGCACGGGCATGCCCCCCGAGGTCATCGCGCGCGCGTTCGAGCCGTTCTTCACCACCAAGCAGGAGGGGCAGGGGACAGGGCTCGGACTCAGCCAGGTGTTCGGCTGGGTCAAGCAGTCGGGCGGGCACATCAAGATCTACAGTGAGGTCGGCCACGGCACGACGGTGAAGCTCTACCTGCCGCGCGCCAGGCGCCGCAACGCCGAGCGAAAGGCGGACGAGGTCGCCGCACCGACCGGCGACGAGACGATCCTGGTGGTCGAGGACAATCCCAGCGTCCGCAAGACCGTGATGCGCCAGCTGCGCGACCTGGGGTACCAGCCGGTCGAGGCGGAGGATGGAACGCGGGCGCTCGAGCTGATCGGCGACGGGCTCGCGTTCGACCTGCTGCTGACCGACGTCGTCATGCCGGGCGGGATCACCGGCTATCAGCTCGCCGACCAGCTGCGGGCCACGCGCCCTGAGCTCAAGGTGCTGTTCACGTCGGGCTATACCGAGCTCGCCGCGGCCGGCGCACCCGCGGCGCGTATCGGTCCGCTGCTCAGCAAGCCCTATCGCAAGCAGGACCTGGGCCGGATGATCCGCGCCGTTCTCGACACGGCGCCGGACGCGGGCGAGGGCTAGCTCTTGCGGCGGTCGCGGCCGCTGCGCCGCTCGCGCGCCACCGGCTGGTTGGCCTTGCGCCGTTCGTCCTTGCGCCGGTCGCCTCCGCCGCGGCGGCGGTCGCCCGAGCGTTCGGTGGGCGGCGCACCGCCTTGCGCGCCGCCGATCACGATATTGTCGGCGGTCGGGTCCATGGTCACGAGTTGAGCCTTGGCGGAGGCGACGATTTGGCTGAGGTTCATCCGGACGAACTCGCGCCGGTCCTCGTCGGTAAAGGCCGCGGCGCGGTCCGGCGGAAGCCGTAGGAAACCTTCGATCGCGTCGCGCGATACGGAGACGCAGCGCAGCTTCCCTTCGACCCACATGTCGACGACCGTGAACTCGCCGCTCGACCGTACCGAGTCACTTTCCATGACGCTGAACTCCCCTTCGCCCTCACGCCACACATTAGCATTGGGCGGGATGAATGAAAGCAGCGGTGACACCCGACAGACCAAGGGCTAGGGCGCCGGCAATGCCGTCCAGAGCCGCACCCGCTCCGGCCCGCTTCGCGTGGGCGCTCGCGCTCGCGCTCGTGCTAGCGCTCCGGCTGGTGACGCCTGTCGGCTTCATGCCGAGCTTCGAGCGCGCGCAGGTCAGCGTGGTCCCGTGCGACGGTTTCGCCACCCCCCCGGCTCACATGGGCCATCACGGCGACCATCACGGCAAGAGTGCACACGAGCCCTGTCCGTACGCGGCGGGCGCGTCGCCGGCGCTCCTGCCGGTCGGAGAACTGGCGAGGATCGAACCATTGGTCGCGACGGCTTCAGCCGCCGTGCGCCTCAGCGCGACCATTATCGAGCGACTGCGCAATGACCGCCCGCCGGCGACGGGACCGCCCATTCCCCAGTTTTGACTCCGCACGCTGATCTCAACGCGCGTCCGTTCGGGCCGCACATACACACTTGGGGAATTCATGATCGTAATATTTTGCAACGCGCCGCTTGTCAGGCGCGGATTGCTCGCAGCCGCATTAATCGCTTCGGGCCCGCCGGCGCTCGCCGACCACATGGGCCCGAGCGGAGTCGGAGCGAGCGGCATGGCCGTGTTCGGCCCGGAAACGCTCGACGCCGGTCATTGGGCGGCGGGCTTCCGGCTTTTCTATACCCGGCCGGAGCATCGCTCCGACGCGGAACTCGAGGCGCTCGCCGGGCAGCACATCCACGCCCACAACACCGACTACAACCTCAACGGCTCGCTTGGGCTGGCTTACGGCATCAATCACCACCTGACGATCTCGGCGGAGCTGCCGTACGTCCGCCGCGATGATCTGCGCGAGGGCGAGCACAGCCATTCGGGCGGCGAGGCGGTGAACGAGGTTGCCCGGCTCGGGACCGTCTCAGGCATCGGCGACATGAGCTTGCTCGCCAAGTATCGCTTGAGCGACAGCGAGGCCGGCGGAGTCGCCCTAATCGGCGGGATCAAAGTGCCGACCGGAAGCACGCACAAACACTCGATCGAGGGCGAGCGGCTGGAAACGGAGCACCAGCCCGGCACCGGAAGCTGGGACGCGATCGTCGGCGCATCGGCCGGGACGAAGATCGGCGCTCTCAATGTCAGCGCCAGCGCGCTCTACCAATTCTCGGGCAAGTGCGCGCAGCGCACGCGGCTCGGCGACCGGCTCCAGGGCGGCGTCGTGCTGTCACGCCGCGTCGGCGAACCGGCGTCCCAGCATCACGAAACCCATAATCACCATCATGGCGACGAGCTCGACGAGCCGCACGTTCATGCGCATTCGACGTGGGACGCGTTCGTTGAGCTCGGCGGCGAGTGGGAAGGCCGACAGGTGGTCGATGGCGAGGTCGAGGCGGCGAGCGGCGGCAAGTGGATCTACGCCGCGCCCGGGGTGCGCTTCACCAGCGCGAGCGGCTGGTCGATGGCTGGTGCAGTCGCGCTGCCGCTGTGGCAGGACATTCGCGCGTCGCATCCCGACAACCGCTACCGAGCGATGATTTCATTGGGACGCGCGTTCTGAACGCATAAGGAAACCGTGTGAATCGGCAGGCTTGTCACTCGACGAACGCCGCCGATTCACGCAGACAGCGGGCGTGGGGGCTATCGCACAGTTCGGATTTGCGGCGTTCGCGCTTGCGCTGAGCGGCGCAGCATGCGCCGCGGATGAGCCGCCGATCTGCGCCGCGCGGCCTGGCAAGTCGACGCCGGCATGCACCGTTCCCGCCGGCCGCTTCCAGCTCGAAACCGGCCTTGCCGACTGGAGCGTGCAGAAGGGCGGAGGCGAGCGCGATACCTCGCTCGCGATCGGCGAGACGACCTTCAAATACGGGCTGACCGACCGCTCCGACATCGAGGTGGACGTCACGCCGTGGCAGCGTTCGACCAGCCGCATCGGCGGGACGCGCGACCGCGCCTCCGGCTTCGGCGACGTGACGGTCGGATACAAGCAGCAACTTAGCGAGGCGACCCTGCAAGTTGCTCTAGAGCCGTTCGTAAAGATTCCGACGGCCAAGCGCTCGCTCGGAAACGGCAAGTGGGAGGCAGGCCTGCTGATGCCTGTGGGCTATTCCATCCCGAACACGCCGCTCAGCCTCGGTACCACGCCCGAGCTCGATTGGGCGGCGGACGGCGACGGCCATGGCCACCACGCGGCGATGGCGCAGGTCGTCAGCCTCGGTTGGGCGGCGAGCGACAAGCTCGGGCTGTCGGTGGAGCTGTGGGGCCAGTGGGACTGGGATCCGGCCGGTACGACGCGGCAATATTCGGCGGACGCGTCGGTCGCCTTTCTGCCCGGCAATGACGTTCAGCTCGACGGCGGCGCGAACTTCGGCCTCAACCGCGACACGCCGGATGTCGAGCTCTATGCCGGCGTGTCAACGCGTTTTTGACGAGCCAAGCGAAGGCTTTGCGTGTATGGTTAACCGCGCGGGAGAGCAGCGGAGGGCAGCATGACCGGCATCCTCGACAAGTTCCATGTCGAACATAGCGCCTATGGGGCGAGGGTGCTGGCGCGCACGCATCAGCTCTCGGGAGAGTGCCTGAGCGACGAGACCGTCGACGCGGCAATCCAGATGCTAAAGGACGACCTCGACGCTTGCGGGCGGGAGATGAAGCGCCTGCTCGAAGTCAACCGCCGCGGCTCGCTGTTCGAGGGCTGGCCCTCGCCTAAGGACATTCTGGAAGCCTAGTTCACCCGCCAAGCAGTTTCTTCACGCCGCGCGCGGCCTGGCGCAGGCGTTGCTCGTTCTCGACGAGGGCGATGCGGACGAAACCCTCGCCTTCTTCGCCAAAGCCGACGCCGGGGGCGACCGCGACGTGGGCCTCGGTCAGCAGTCGCTTGGCGAACTCCATCGACCCGAGCTCGCGAAATTGCTCCGGGATCGGCGCCCAGGCGAACATCGAGGCTTGCGGGACGGGAATCTCCCAGCCCGCGCGGCCGAAGCATTCTACCAGCACGTCGCGGCGCTTCCTGTAGAGCGCGCGGTTGGCGGTGACGATGTCCTGCGGGCCGTTCAATGCGGCGACGGCGGCGGCCTGGACCGGGGTGAAGGCGCCATAATCGAGGTAGGATTTCACGCGCGCCAGCGCAGCAATGAGGCGTTCGTTGCCGACCGCGAAGCCGATGCGCCAGCCGGCCATGGAATAGGTCTTGGACATGCTGGTGAACTCGACCGCGACCTCCCTCGCGCCTTCGACCTGGAGGATCGACGGCGTCGGCGTGTCGCCGAAATAGATTTCGGCATAGGCGAGGTCGGAGATGACGATGAGGTCGTTCTCGCGCGCGAAGGCGACCAAGCGCTCGTAGAAGCCAAGGTCCGCGACATAGGCGGTCGGGTTCGAAGGATAGCCGACGACCAGCACCTTGGGCCGCGGCACCGAATAATGCAGGGACTTTTCGAGCCGCAGGAAGAAATCGAAGCCGGGCGCTGCCGGGATCGAGCGGATGGCGGCGCCGGCGATGATGAAGCCGAAGGTGTGGATCGGATAGCTCGGGTTGGGCGCGAGCACGACGTCGCCCGGCGCGGTGATTGCCTGGGCGAGGTTGGCGAGGCCCTCCTTCGACCCCAGGGTGACGATCACCTCCCGGTCGGGATCGAGGGTCACGCCAAAGCGCCGCTGGTAATAGGCCGCCTGGGCCTTGCGCAGGCCGGGGATGCCGCGGCTGGCCGAGTAACGGTGGGCATTCGGCTTGGCGGCGACCTCGGCCAGCTTGGCGATGACGTGGGCCGGCGGGGCCCCGTCCGGATTGCCCATGCCGAGGTCGACCACATCCTCGCCGCGCGCGCGGGCGGCCGCCTTCATCGCATTGACCTCGGCGAACACGTAGGGCGGCAGGCGGCGGATGCGGTAGAATTCTTCGGTCATGGCTCAAGCCCATGCGCGAAACTGTTGCACCGCGGCAACCCGTGCGCCTGTGTCGGCTGCTCGACTCCGAGTTTAATCGGAGTTAAAAAGATGCCGCGCCGCAGAGGCGCGTGCAAATTGGGGGCAATCATGAAAAGATTCCTGCTGGCCGGCCTGGCTGTGGCCGCGATCGCCGCGCCGGCCGAGGCGCGCGACAATTCCGCCTATTTCGGGCTCGAGGTCGGGCCGATGTGGGTCAAGGATTCGCACGTCAAGGTGGACTCGAGCGGCGCTCCGGTGCTCGACATCGACCACAAGGTCGGCGTCGATGGCGACCTCATCATGGGCTACGACTTCGGCATGTTCCGGGCCGAGTTCGAGGGCGGGCACAAATGGGCCAAGCACGACAGCTATGACCGCCCGACCGGCGCGGAGACGCCCGTCCACGGCAACTCCAGCGGTTATTCGACGATGGTCAACGCCATGGTCGACGTCGGCGGCAACGACTCCGTCGGCTTCTATGCCGGCGCGGGCGTGGGCCTGACCTGGCTGCACCAGCACGCGACCGTCGGGACCACCGAGCTGGTCGACATCAACGACAACGAGCAGTTCGCGTGGCAGGCGATTGCCGGGGTTCGCGCGCCGGTGTTCCGCTACTTCGATATCGGGATCAAGGCGCGCTATTTCGACGCCGGCAAGCTGCACGACGACGGGCTGAAGAGCCGGTTCAAGTCGACCAGCGTGCTCGCCAGCCTGATCTACAATTTCGCGGCCAACGAGGCTCCGCCGCCTCCGCCACCGCCGCCACCTCCGCCTCCGCCGCCGCCGCCTCCTCCGGCGACGCAGACGTGCCCGGACGGATCGGTGATCCTGGCGACCGACGCCTGCCCGGCGCCGCCGCCTCCGCCACCGCCGCCGCCGCCGACACCCGAACGCGGCCAGTAATCAGGCGAGCAAGTAAAGAAGCGCGGCGGAGAGCGATCTCCGCCGCGTTTTGTTTTGCTCAGACCGGGCCGCTGACCGAGGTCTCGGCGCCGTCCACGTCGCGCAGGCGCGCGATGCGCATCCCGTGCATCTCCGTCGGAGCTTGGGTGAAAAGGAGGCCAAGCTCCTCGCGGCGCGCGTAGAATTCGCCGAGGCTATCGGCGGCGAAGCCCAGCTGGACGCTGCCGGCTTTGTGCTCGTCCATCGCCGGATGAAGCGCCAGCGTCGTGTCGCCGGTCGCGAATTCGCTCCAGAAGGGCGACTGGAACTTGAGTTCGAGCCCGAGGACGTCGCGATGGAAGGCGATGGCGCGGTCCATGTCCTCCACATATTTGATCGCATAGCTGAGCTTCATCATAGCCATTCTCCTTACGGCCGGAGGAGAGCGTAGGTGCGACGGAAGGCGCGGGCTTCGGCGGCGGTAAAGGCGCTGCGGTCGTCGCGCAGAGCATGTTCGGGGACGCCGGTGACGAAATAGGCAATGCCGCGGCCGC
>DATEIK010000184.1:0-9210 GCA_035279065.1 Sphingomicrobium sp.
CGAAAGCCTCGAGCACGCCGGGATCACCTGCAACAAGAATGGCGTACCGTTCGACCCGCTGCCGCCGGTCAAGACCAGCGGCATCCGCGTTGGCTCGCCGGCGGGCACGACCCGCGGCTTCGGGCAGGCCGAGTTCCGTGACATCGCCAATATGGTCGCCGACGTGCTCGACGGCCTCGCCAGGAACGGCGTCGAGAACAACAGCACCGTCGAGCGCGAAGTGAGCGCGTGCGTTCGTGAATTGTGCGCGCGCTTCCCGATCTACCAGGGATAGGAAATGCGTTGCCCGTTCTGCGCGCACGACGCGAGCCAGGTTAAGGACAGCCGGCCGAGCGAGGACGGCGCCGCGATCCGCCGCCGGCGCCAGTGCGAGGCATGCGCCGCGCGCTTTACGACGTTCGAGCGCGTGCAGCTACGCGACCTGACCGTGATCAAGAAGGATGGGGAACGCGAGCCCTTCGACCGCGAAAAGCTCGCGCGATCGCTCGCCATCGCCTGTCGCAAGCGGGATATCCCCGCCGAGCGGCTCGACCGGCTGATATCCTCGATCCAGCGCCAGCTCGAGACTCGCGGGGACGAGGTCAAGGCGAGCGAAATCGGCGAAGCGGTGATGGATGGCCTGAAAGCCCTCGACCACGTCGCCTACATCCGCTTCGCCAGCGTCTACAAGGACTTCAGCGAGCCCGGCGACTTCGCCGAGATCGCCGGCGCGGTGGGCGATGGCGGATCATAAACCCCTTCCGCTCATCCTGAGGAGGGACTGAGCAAGCGAAGCGCGTCGAAGGGCCGTCTCGAAGGACGTCTAATGACTTTCTGGACTTACATGCTGCGGTGCGCCGACCTGTCTTACTATGTGGGACACACCGATGATTTGGAAACGCGGTTCGCGGCCCATCAATCCGGATTAATCGAGGGCTACACCCAAAAACGGCGCCCTTTAGAGCTGGTCTGGTCCCAAGACTTCGCAGAGCGCGACGAGGCGTTCCGTGCCGAACGCCAAATCAAGGGTTGGAGCAGAGCGAAGAAGGAGGCGCTGATCCGCGGCGATTGGGATGCTCTCCACTTGCTCGCAATGCGTTCGCCCGTTCTTCGAGACGCCGCTTCGACAAGCTCAGCGGCTCCTCAGGATGAGCGGAATGACCGGCCTCCCACCCCCGCTCATCCTGAGGAGGGACTGAGCGCGCGTAGCGAGATGAAGACGCGTCTCGAAGGACCCATCATCGTCCTCGTTCGCCCGCAACTTGGGCAGAACATCGGGAAGGCGGCGCGGGCGATGCTCAATTTCGGACTGACGGAGATGCGGCTGGTCGCTCCGCGGGATGGCTGGCCGAACCCCGATGCCGGGCCCGCGGCCAGCGGCGCCGACATCGTCCTCGAGAGGGCCCAGGTCTTCGATACGGTGAAGGATGCGATCGCCGATTGCTCGACGGTCTATGCAACCACGGTTCGCCGCCGCGACCTCGTCATGCCGGTGCTGACGCCGGAGCAAATGGCGGAAGAAGTCGCGGCCTCCGATCATCCGACTGCAATCCTGTTCGGTGCCGAACGCTCAGGACTGGAGACCGAGGAGGTGGCACTGGCCAACGCCATTGTCACGGTGCCGATCAACCCCGAGTTCGCCTCGCTCAATCTCGCCCAGGCGGTGATCCTGCTGGCGTACGAATGGTCGAAGCAATCTCCACTCGCGGTGCCGCCAGCAAAGGAACTGGAGCCGCCCGCGCCGCATGGCGAACTTGAGGGCATGATCGCGCAACTCGACGAAGCCCTGGTCGAGAAGGGCTATTTCCATCCGCCTTCGAGAACCCAGGCAACGCGAAACACCATCCGCACGATTTTTACCAAAACCGGCTGGTCATCCCGCGAGGTTAAGGCGGTTCGGGGGATTCTTCGGGCACTTGTGGGGCCCCCGAGACCGCGCTGATTGGCGCGCCGCGATGCGTGTGGCATGCTCGCGGTGGCCGATCGATCGAGGGGATGAGTATGCTTGTTCTTGTGACTGCCCTGGCGGCCGCCGCTCAGGCTCCGGCGGTGCAACCGTCCTCGGCGGATGACCCCATTATCTGCACCAGGCAGAACGTGGGCGATGAAGTCGGAACCCGCTTGCAGCGGAAGAAGATCTGCATGCGCAAATCGGACCGAGACTACATCAAGCAGCAGGAGAAGCAGGCCGTCCAGCAGCTCGTCAACGATGGCGATGCGCGGATGGTGGCCCCTTCCGGACCTCCGCGCTAAGCTCGGGCCCTGCTTGAATTATCGCAGTCGTTCGGCTAGGCGCGCCGCTCGCAATTGATCCCGCATGCCCGGTGAAGCGGAGATCGCGCTGGATGCAACGTCCAGCGGTGCGGTCCGGGCGCATGTGAAAAGCAAGTTGGAGAAGTACAGTGTCGAAGCGCACCAGCGCCAAATACAAGCTCGACCGCCGCATGGGCGAGAACGTCTTCGGACGCCCGAAGAGCCCGGTAAACCGCCGCGAATATGGCCCCGGCCAGCACGGCCAGCGCCGCAAGGGCAAGCTTTCGGACTTCGGCGTGCAGCTGCGCGCCAAGCAGAAGCTCAAGGGCTATTACGGCGACATCACCGAGAAGCAGTTCAAGCGCACCTACACCGAAGCCAGCGCGATGAAGGGCGACGCGTCGCAGAACCTCATCGGCCTGCTCGAGCGCCGGCTGGACATGGTCGTCTATCGCGCCAAGTTCGCGCCGACGATCTGGGCCGCGCGCCAGCTGGTCAGCCACGGCCACATCCGGGTCAACGGCGTCAAGTGCAACATCGCCTCGCGCCGCGTCGATGTCGGCGACGTCGTTGAGCTCGGCCCCAAGGCCCAGGAGATGGCGCTGGTCATCGAGGCGCAGAGCCTCGCCGAGCGCGACATTCCCGATTACGTGGTCCCGGACGGCACCTCGAAGATCACCTACACGCGCGTGCCGAAGCTCGATGAGGTGCCCTATCCGGTGCGGATGGAGCCCAACCTCGTGATCGAGTTCTACTCGCGCTGATCGGCCGAGGAACCGAACAAGCAAGGGCGGCCCGCAACGGCCGCCCTTTTCTTATGGTGCCTTCGGGTAGGGAATCAGTAGCCAGCGCTGGAACAGCGCCGTCTGCGCAGGTGTCGGATGCTCGACCGGAACCACCGCGGGGCGGTCCTTCGGGTTGGCGCCGAGCGTCAGCCGCTTTTCCCCGAGTTGGTCGCGGCGGAAATAGCTGACGGTCACCGTCTCCCCGGGCTTGCGCTCGCCAAGCGCGGCATCGAAGCGATCGGCGGTCACCCGCTTGCCGTCGATGGCGACGATGATGTCGTCGGGCACGAACCCCGCAGTCCACGCCGGGCTGCCGCGCTCGACCGTTCGCAGCTGCATCCCGTTAGGCCCCGCGTTGGCGGTCCAGCCGGCCCACGGGACCAGCGGCCCGGCCTGCAGCTTGAGCCCGACCGGCGTGAGCAGCGCGTCGAAGTCGACCTTGGCGGGGGCGTCGATGTCCTGGGCCCACCACTGGTCCCACGACGTACCGGTGAGCTCCTTGAGGATCGCGCGGACGTCGGCCGCGGTGAAGCCGCGGGCGAGGCCGCCGAAACGCTTGTAGAGGGCCTCATGGACGTCGCGGTAGGAAACGCGGCCGCCGGTCTGCTGGAGCAAGGCGATGTCGAGCATCCACGAGGCGATCTGCCCCTCGTCGTAGATATCGACCTCGGCATTGTTCGCACGGTCGCCCCCGGTCGCAATCCACTGATCGAACGACGCCTCCGCGACCGACTGTTCATTCGCTCCCGGCTTGTGCCTGTGGCGGTCGATCAACCCAGAGAGGCCTTCGAAATATTCCTGGGGCTTCATCAGCCCCGCGCGGAGCAGGAAGGGGTCGGCGAAATATTCGGTCGAGCCTTCCTCGAGCCACAACAGGTCCGTGTAGTTCTCGCTCTGGTAATCGTACGGGACCATCGCCGCGTTGCGGTAGTCCTTGACGTTCCACGTGTGGATGAACTCGTGCGCCGTGGTCGACAAAAAGCCGAGGTAGCGGGCGCGCGGCTGGAAGTTCCAGCGCGGGATCTGGATCACCGTCGAGTTGCGGTGCTCGGTCGCGCCGCCCGCGCCGTCGGTCGCGTGGATCATGAAGACGTAGCGCTGGAACGGATAGCCGCTCCAGATCGCGCCCGCCTGCGGCACGATCTTCCGGATGTCGGCGACGACTTGCTCGGGGTCGTAATTGCCGTCGCCCCAGATCACGACTTCATAGTCGCGGTCGCCCTCGCTGAACCGATATGAGCGGTCGAGCCCGCTCTCGATTGGAGAATCGATCAGCACGTCCCAATTGGCCGCGACGAAGCTTTGCGGACTCGTCGACCGCATTCCCGAGAAACTCTTCCAACCCTGGGGCACGGTGAGCGCGACCGTAATGTCGTCGGCGCGATAGCGGTCGGCGTACATGAAGGTCGCCGAGGCATCGAGATAGGCGTGGCTGTCGTCGATGTGCCGGGTCCTAAGGGCCAGCTCATTGGCGTAGAGCTCGTAGCCGATGCGGACGCCGGTCGGCCGGGCGAGCGCGATGCGCCAGGTCGACTTGTCGACCTTGTGCCATGGGAGCGGCCGGCCCTGCGAGTCGGTCGCCGTGAAGCGCCGCACGCCGTTGGCAAGGTCCAGGATAGTGTAACGGCCAGTGCGCCATGCAGGCATCTTCACGTCGAGATAGGGACCGGGCGTCGCGGGGAAAGTCGCGCTGACCTGGCCGAGGTGATGCTCGGGCGACGTCAGGTCGATCGCATACTCCACGCGAGCGTGCGCCGCAGCCGGGATCAGCGACAGCGCTACAACCAGATATTTCAATGCTCGGAACATCAGCCCTCCCCGTCCTCCACTTGGTCGTAGCATGCCGCGCGTGGAGCGGAACGGTGCATCGACGAACGGATGCTGAGCGGCTAGGCGCGCGGCCATGGTCTCGCCTCCCCTGCCGGAATGGGCGCCGCACGAGGCGGTGTGGATCGGATTTCCCAGCGATCCCGAGCTGTGGCTCGGCGACCTGAAACCGGCCGAGCGCGAGGTCGCGGCCTTCGCCAGGGCCGTGCACGCGGGCGGCAAGGGCGAGAAGGTGTGGCTGGTCGCGGCGCACGATGGCGCGGGCGAAAGCGCGCGGGCACTGTGCCCCTTCGCCGAGGTCATCGTCGAGCCGTTCGGCGACGTCTGGCTGCGCGACACGGGCCCTATCGTGGTTGGCGCAGGCAAACGCCGCCAGGCGCAGGGTTTCGGCTTCAACGGCTGGGGCGGCAAGTACGACCTCGAGGGCGACCAGGATATTGGCGAGCGGCTTGCGAAGGGAGCCGGACTGCCATTCGCCAAGGCCGCGTGGATCCTCGAAGGCGGCGCGATTGACGGCGACGGCTCGGGCACGGTCATCACCACCGAGCAATGCCTGCTCAACCCCAACCGCAACACGCTCACCCGCGAGGAGACCGAGCAGCGGCTGCTCGACGATCTCGGGTTCGAGCGCGTGGTGTGGCTCGGGTCTGGTTTGATGAACGACCACACCGACGGCCATGTCGACAATCTCGCGCGCTTCGTCGCGCCGGGCCGCGTCGCGATCCCGACTCCGGCGAAGGACGATCCGAACGAGGCGGTTTACAAGGACGCCGCCCGGCGGCTGAAGGCGGCACGGCTGGACGTCGTGAACCTGCCCTCGCCCGGCCGCATTACCGACGAGGACGGCGAGATCATCCCAGCGAGCTACATGAACTTCTACATCGGCAATGCCGCGGTGGTGGTCCCGCAATATGGTGCGCCGAACGATCGCGCCGCAGTTGACGTCGTCCAGGCGCTGTTCCCCGACCGCGTTGCAATCGGGTTGCGCGCCGACCACATCCTGACCGGAGGCGGCAGCTTCCACTGCATTTCGCAACAGGTTCCCGCATGACCAAGCTCACCGTCGCTGCGCTGCAGCTCGCCTTCACCGAGGACACAGACGCCAACATCCGCGCGGTGAGCGACCTCGTGCGCGAAGCGGCTGGCAAGGGTGCGGAGGTCGTGCTTCCGCCGGAGCTGTTCGAAGGCCCCTATTTCTGCCGGGTCGAGGACGAGAGCCTGTTCGCGACCGCGAGGCCGACCGCCGAGCACCCGTCGGTGCTGGCGATGCAGAAGCTGGCCGAAGAGCTGAAAATCTGGATCCCGACCAGCTTCTTCGAGCTCGACGGGCCGCACCATTATAATTCGCTGGCCATGGTCGGCCCGGACGGCAGGGTGGCCGGCGTCTATCGCAAGAGCCACATTCCCGACGGACCCGGCTACGAGGAGAAATTCTACTTCCGCCCCGGCAACACCGGCTTCAAGGTTTGGGCCGGCCCGCACCGCTCGACGCTCGGCGTCGGCGTCTGCTGGGACCAATGGTACCCGGAGACGGCGCGCGCGATGATGCTGATGGGCGCGGACATTCTCTTCTATCCCACCGCGATCGGCACCGAGCCCCACGACCCCGACCTCGATACGTCGCGGCTGTGGCGGCGGGCGATGATCGGCCATGCGGTCTCGAACGTCGTGCCGGTGGTCGCCGCGAACCGGATCGGCACCGAGTCGGGCCAGCGCTTCTACGGCCACAGCTTCATCTGCGACGAGCGCGGCGACATCCTCGCGGAATTCGGCGCGGACGACACCGGCGCCCTGGTCGCGACGCTCGACCTCGCCCAAGCCAAGAAGCACCGCGCCGCGTTCGGCTTCTTCCGTGATCGCCGCCCCGAGCTTTATGGGCGGCTCACCGAGGACATCTGAGCTCCAGCGCCCGCGCGAACACGCTCTCGAACATGGCGGCATCGAGCCGACCGGTATTCTGATTGTAGCGCGAGCAGTGGTAGCTCGACAGCAGGATGCGTCCGCCTGGCGCATCGCATTCCGCGCCATGGCCGAACTTGGTCGACGATGGCGGCAGGCCAAGCGCACGAGCCGCGGCGACGTGCGCTATCTGGCCGAGCGCGACGACGACTCGCACGTTGGGCAGCGTACCGAGCCCCGCTTCGAAATAGTGCCGGCAGGTCGCGATCTCGCGCGGCTCAGGCTTGTTCGCGGGCGGCAGGCATTTGACCGCATTGAGTATCACGGCGCCGGTCAGCCGCAGCCCATCTTGCGGGTCCGCTCGATATTCGCCCTCCGCCAGCCCGAACTTGAGCAGGGTCGCATAGAGCAGCTCGCCCGCATAATCGCCGGTGAAGGGCCGCCCCGTGCGGTTCGCGCCATGCTTGCCGGGCGCGAGGCCGGCGATCGCCAGCCACGCATTCCGGTCACCGAACGTCGGCACGGGCGCGTTCCACCAGTCCGGGAACTCGACCCGGCATTCCTCGCGGAACGCGACCAGCCGGGGGCACAGCGGGCAATCGCGCGGCGCCTCCGCCTCGGGGATCGGAGACAAGCTGGCGGGGGTGGCGAAGCGCATCGCGCTGACCTAGGCGAGCGTCCGTGGCGAGCGCAACGCACCTTTACGCGATCGCGATCGGGTCCAACCGGCGGCACGGCCGCTTCGGGCGCCCGGAGGGCGTGGTCGAAGCGGCGATCGCCCGGCTCGACCAGGAGTTCGGGCTGTTCGACGCCTCGCCCATCGTACTCAATCCGGCGATCGGCGGCGCCGGCCGCGACTTCGCCAACGCCGTCGCGCTGGTCGAAAGCGACCTCGAGCCGCCCGACATGCTGCGGCGCCTCAAAGGGATCGAACGCGACTTCGGACGCCGCCGCTCCAAGCATTGGGCGGCGCGCGTGCTCGATCTCGACATTGCCCTGTGGAGCGGCGGAAAATTCCGCTCGCGCCGACTTAACATCCCCCATTACGGGCTCGAACGGCGCGCCTTCGTGATCCAGCCACTGGCCGCGATTGCGCCCGGCTGGCGGGCGCGCGGCGCGCTGACGGTCCGTCATCTGGCCGAGCGGCTCGCTCGAAAGGCGCCCGTCTAGAGCTTTCGGAAAACGGTCCTCGCGACGGCGGCCAGCCGGTGCCCGTCCGGCGTCAAAAGAACCCGATTCATGGCTGGCGATTTCGCAACAGGCTCCAGCTCGACCGCGGCGGAGCTGTCCTCGACGCGATAGAGCGAATTGGCGACGATCAGGAATCCTCCCGGACGCAGACGCGCGACGAGGCTGCGAACGCCGGCGTCGAAGCGCGCGAACGGATAACGCGCCGCAAGATGCTCGGCCGCCATCTCGTTCTTCAAGCCATGAGGGTCTCGCTGAAGCACCGAGAGCGCAAAGACGAGGTCGAACGAACCGGTGATCGACTCCGGTGCGATGACCGTCGCACGGGAGTCACCGGCGAGGCGACGCCGTGCAATTGCGCGCGACCGGGCATTGATCTCCGCGCCAACGATTTCCGCGTCCGGAAAGCGCGCGCGCAGGGAGACCAGCTCCTCGCCGGTCGAGCAGCCGAAGGACAGGATGCGCCGTGCGTCCGGCCTGAGCTGAGCGGCAAGGCCGAACAGCGCGGGATAGCGGTGGAGCCAGGTGTACGGGGCGGTCTGGTGAAGCTCGCGGCCATGCGTCAGCCGGGTCCACAGCCGGGCTCGACCCTCGGCGGTGCGGAGCAGCCCGGCCGCGTCGATCGCACGCGCCCAAAGCGCACGGCGCAAGCGGGCGGCCTTGATTCTGGGCGCAAAGCCCGGTTCGAACTTCATCCGCGCCAGGTTTCGCTCCCGCGTTTTCGAAAAAGGCTTGCCGCTCGGCCGCTGCGCAGCCGGGTGCCGTCCGGTCCGAACAGATCGCCGCTATAAGAGGGCATGCCCGGCACCGGCTCGAGCTGCCCCGCGGCGCGACTGTCCTCGACGCGATAATGCGCGTTGGCGACACAGAGCAGCCCGCCCGGACGCAGCCAGCCGGTCAAATCGGCGACGGCCGAATCGAACCGCGCGAACGGATAGAAGGGCGTCAGGTCCAGCACGTCCATCTCGGCGATTTTTACCGGCTCGCGCTGGAACACGGCCATCGCCAGCACGATGTCAAAATCGCCGCCGATCGCATTCGGTGGGACGACCTTTACCCGGGGATCGCCGGCAAATCGGCGAGTCGCGATCTGTCGCGAACGCGAATTGATTTCAGCGCCGACGATGTCCGCCTCCGGAAACCGCTGCCGCAGCGCCGCTAGCTCCTCCCCAGTGGAGCAGCCGAAGGACAGCAGCCGCCCCGCCGATGGAAACAGCCGGGCGACGAAGTCGAACAACTCCGGAAACCGGTCCTCGGCGGTCTGCGGCGTCGACTGGTG
>DATEIK010000185.1:0-2120 GCA_035279065.1 Sphingomicrobium sp.
GCATCCTGCGTCCGGCTGCCGTGCATGATCTCGCGCGCTTTCGCCCGGGTGACCGCGCTTTCGAACCGCGCCGCAATTGCATTCTGCCGGGCCCGCGCCTCGCTGAGCTTGGTCTGGAGCCGGGCGATGTCCGCCTCATAGCCCTTCAAGACCTGCTCGATCTGGCTGATCTCGGCGTGCAGTCCCTCGGCCATTTCGGCCGCGTTCTGTCGCTCGACCAGCGCCTGCTTGGCGAGGTCCTCGCGGTCCTTCGACAGCGCCAGCTCGGCCTTGGCCGTCCAATTGTCCTTGAGCTCGTCGAGCCTCACGACCGCGCGCCGCATCTCCTTGATGTCGGCGATCGAGCGGGCCGCGGTGGCGCGAACCTCGACCAACGTCTCTTCCATCTCGAGGATGATCATGCGGATCATCCGCGCCGGATCTTCGGACCGGTCGAGAAGCTCGGTCATGTTCGCGGCGAAAATGTCGCGAGCACGGCTGAAGACGGGGCCGCTGAACCAACCGGCAACGGGGCTGAGCCGCGTCGTAGTGGCGGTGTCGGGCTCCCGGATCAGCACCGGCGTGCGCACCGGCACCCGAGCTTCAAGGACTTCGAGTTCAGGCATTCTGGCTGACCTGGATCGGGTTGGCATTGGCCTGCGCCGGCCCAACGGCGGCGCCGACCGTGACGGTGCTCATCAGCAGCGCGGCGGCCATGGCGATGAACGTGCGGTACGAAGACGACATTTCAAATTCTCCCTTTTCGATCCGTCGGTTTGCTTTCGGATCGATGAACCTTGCTATTCAAAGCTCGTGCCAATCGCGTAAATCCGCCAAAAATGCCGTTGGCGAGCGGCCGGTGGGAGTTTTCGCCAACCAAGAGTTGGTGGGATTCCCCAAGGCCCGGTTGGGAACATTCGCCAGCCCCGGCGCGTCGAACCCAGGAACGGTCAGACGGGAGTTTTGAGTATGCTGGGCAAGCTTGCGGGCGCGTGGCTGGGCGAGAAGATCGCGGGGCGCAATTCGGGCGCGAAGGGCGCCATCCTCGGTTACGGCGCCGCGGCCGTCGCCAGGCGCAGCGTGCCGGCGCTGGCCGCTCTTGCGCTCGGCGGATGGGCGTTCAGGAAATGGCGCGACAAGCGCCGCGCCAATCCCTCCTATCCGTCGGAAGCCACGCCCTCGTCCGACTGAGAGGGATTCTCGAAATAGGGCTCGACCTTGCCGTTGAGCCTGATCGTCATCGGCTGTCCGTAACGGTCGCGGCTCTTGCCGGCGACGACGCGGATCCACCCTTCCGAGATCGAATATTCAATGACGCTGGTCTTTTCCTGGCCGTTGAACTTGATGCCGACGCCGCGGTTGAGCAGCGCCTCGTCGAAATGCGGGCTGCGCGGATCGAGCGACAAGCGGTCGGGCGGTGAATCTGAAGTCGCTTCGGCCATGCCGCGCGGCTAGTCAGCGCGGGCGCGGAGGTCAACAAACTCGAAGCTTCTAAGGCGCCGCCTTCAGGACGATCTGCTCTACCGCCGCGGTGCCAGGCTTGACCACGAATACAGTGCCATAATCCTGCTCGCCAAGCGGGACGGGTGTGCCGCCGAAGCGAGCGACGATATCCGGGACGGTGTTGCTGTGGCCGACGATCAGCACGGCCCCGTCGACTGTCGAAGCCGCCTTCACGAGCGCGGCGGGGTCGCGCGGATCGTAGGTCGTGACTGCGAGCCCGAGCGCTTTTGCAAGCGGCTCGCCGGTCTGCATCGCGCGCGCGGTCGAAGTTGCGAAGATCGCCTTGATCCCGCTGTTGGCGAGTCGCGTCGCCAGCGCCTGCGCATTGGCCGCGCCTTCGGCCGACAGCGGCGGGTCGGCGCCTTCCGCCTTTTGCAGGTGGCGCATCACATAGACGGTGTCGGCAGCGATTGCCGGCTGTGCGACGGCCGCGGCGAGGGCGGCGATCAAAGTCAGAATCAACTTCATGCGTGTTCTGTCGCAGCACGGCTCCGGTGAGGCCAAGCCTTTTCGACGAGCGGCGTCTATTTTTATGTCAAGGATACTGGACATTATATACTTGACAAAGCAGCGGGCGAATAGGAAAAGGGTCTCAAGAGGACGCCATGGAAAACATTTATCAGCCCCATTTTCTGGAC
>DATEIK010000186.1:0-2206 GCA_035279065.1 Sphingomicrobium sp.
TGGTGCAGGAACGAGGCATGCCCGTGCCGATCGCTCGTTTCATCGCCGACGGCACCATTGGCACGGCAGGCCGCTCGTTCGACGCCTTCAGAGATTCGTTTCGTCCGTGGTATCGTCGGCTGTTCGGCGTGCGGCGGATCAAGCCGACCGAGAAGAGCAGGATCTAGCGAGACTGTGCCTCGGACCGACAAGACGTGCTCCCGTCGTCCTGAGCGTAGCGAAGGACCTCACCGAACGATCAGACACCTGCCGTGGGGCTGACGTGAGGTCCTTCGCTACGCTCAGATTCTATGTAGCGACGAGAGGTCGAGAGGTAGGTTTGGAGTTTGCGAGAACCAACCTACGGAGGAAGTCATGAAGTCTTCGCATCGCATCGACACCCCCGCCGCCGGGGCGAAGGATGGCACGTTGTACGTTGCGTTTGAACTGGGCAAGTCGAAGTGGCTGATCGGGCTGCTGGTGAGTGGCGAGAAGAAGTTGAGCCGGCACGTGGTGGCTGGCGGGGATACGGCGGAGGTATGGCGGCTGATCTCGAAGAAGCGGGCGGCGGCGGCGAAGAAGCTGGGGCGGCCGGTGCGTGTGGTGAGCTGCTACGAGGCGGGCTTCGACGGCTTCTGGCTGGATCGCTGGCTTGCCAGTCAGGGGATCGAGAACCGGGTTCTCGATCCGTCGAGCATCGAGATGCCGCGGCGTGCCCGGCAGGCCAAGACCGACCGTCTGGACCTCGAGCGGCTGATGCGGGTTCTGATCCGCCACGAGGGCGGCGAGCCGCGGGTGTGCAGCGTGGTGCGTCCGCCGTCGCCCGAGCAGGAGGACGCCCGCCGGCTGTCGCGCGAGCGGGAGCGGCTGATCGGCGAGCGCACCGCGCACGGCAACCGGATCAAGGGGCTGCTGCACGGCCAGGGGGTGCGCGATGTCGAGCCGCGGCGCAAGAACTTCCACGAGCAGCTGGCGCGGGCGCGCACCGGCGACGGTCGCGCCCTGCCGGACAGGCTGGTGGCCGAGATCCTGCGCGAGCATGTCCGCCTCGAGCTGATCGTCGAGCAGATCGCCGAGGTCGAGGGCCAGATGAAGGCCGAGCGCGAGGCGGCCACCCCGGACAGCCGGGCGGCCCAGGTCAACCGGCTGATCGAGGTCAAGAGCATCGGCGCGATCGGCGGCGAGGGGCTGGTCAGCGAGGCGTTCTGGCGCGACTTCCGCAACCGGCGCCAGGTCGGGGCGTACTTCGGCATGGTCGGCACGCCGTTCGACAGCGGTCAGAGCGCGTACGAGCAGGGGATCAGCAAGTCGGGCAACGGCCGCGCCCGCACGCTGGCGATCCAGCTCGCCTGGCTGTGGCTGCGCTACCAGCCCGACAGTGCCCTCAGTCGCTGGTTCAGGGCGCGCGTCGGCGACCAGAAGGGCCGCGTCAAGCGCATCGCCATCGTCGCCCTGGCGCGCAAGCTGATGGTCGCGCTGTGGCGCTTCCTCACCCAGGGCCTGGTGCCCGAGGGCGCCATCGTGCGGGCTGCCGCACCGGCCGGCCGCTAGAAGCGGCGGCGGCCCGGTGTGTTGCGCAGGGAGCTGATGATGACCGTCGTCGTCCATGGACCAAGCGGTACCGCTGTCTCAGAAGGGTCTCATCGTTTCCTGGGCAAGACCTCGACCGTGCACGAGGGATTGGGGTGCGGGGCGCCGCGACGCCCGACCGGATATAAGGTGATGCCGTCGAACCGACGCGCATGTGCCGAATGCCCAACCTCCCGATGCAACACGCCCAAGGCCGCCTCTCGACGTTTCCAGTCTAGCGCCGGGCTCGCGACGTCAAGGCCGCTGCGCGCCGCCTCCGGCGGTGGCCTCCGGCCAGCCTTGACCCCGCTTCCGCCCGGCACTCCGATGCTTCCAACGTCGCGCTTGCCAGATCCATGAGGAACAAAAATATGTAGCCAACCTCTTGACTGCTCATCGCTCATATAAGGACGACGAGGGCACGTCTCGGCGGTCGGAGGCGCAGCCTCGTTAGGCTGTTTCGTATCGTTCCTCCCGCATTCGATGCGGGAGGGGTAGGATGCGCCATGGCGGAGCCCGAGATCCGCAAGATCATTCATGTCGACATGGACGCCTTCTACGCGTCGGTGGAGCAGCGCGATCACCCGGACCTTCGAGGAAAGCCGGTAGCCGTCGGCGGCGGGCACCGCGGAGTCGTGATGGCGGCGAGCTATGAAGC
>DATEIK010000187.1:0-12758 GCA_035279065.1 Sphingomicrobium sp.
AGAAACGGGATCGTGTCGAAATAGGCTGCGGACATGGCGGACATCAGCCATTCGGGCTGGCGCGTGAGCCAGTCGATCACCGCCAGGCCGTCGAACCCCAACATGCCGTCCAGCGCCTGGAGCCGCCCATCGGCCAATGGAAAATGCAGGTGCAAGCCGACAATCGCGACAACCGCGGAGGCCAGGCCGCCGAGCCAGGAAAGGCCGAGCGCGCCAACCCCGTCACCGATGCGCGACAGGCGGCGGCGCACCCGGAAGATGCGCGCGACGGCGAGGAATGCCGCGGCGATGAAAGCAAGCTCCGGCGTCCCGCTGGCGTCGACGCGAATGGCCGACGACATCACCATGACGAAGGCGATCGCGATGCTGAGGCCGGTGAGCCACAGGCTGGCGCGCCGAAAGAGCTCGGCCGCTTCGACCGCCGGCGCCGCTTGAGTGCTGTCCCCGTCCACAGCCGCTTCCTACGGGCGAATGCTTAAAGGAGCGTTGGCCTTCATCGGCGCCGAGAACAAAAAAGAAGCGGCGGCGCCTTTCGGCACCGCCGCCCTTTTTTACGCAACTGCGTGCGAGACTTAGCTCGACGCGAGGTGGTTCGCGACGTTGTTGAACGTCGTGTTCAGCTTGTTGCCGATGCCCTGCATCGCGCCGATCGCCGCAACGGCGATCAGAGCAGCAATGAGACCGTACTCAATGGCGGTCGCACCCTCTTCGTTGCGGATCATCTTCAGAAACTTGCTCATGGTCTTCGCTCCTTGGTTCCAAGTACTGAGGCGTTGCCGCCCCGACCTGCAGTCCACTGGCAGGATGCGAAGGACCCTAAGCCCTTAGGAGTTAGGAAAGAGTTACGCCCGACGGTTGACGGACGTTAACCGCGAATTGTCGAAATCAGCCGATCTGCTGGCCGGTCTTTTCCCAATCGGCGAGGAAACTGGCGATGCCCGCGTCGGTCAGCGGATGCTTGAACAATTGCCAGATGATCTTGGGCGGCGCGGTCATCACGTCGGCCCCGATCCTGGCCGCTTCGACGACGTGCATCGGGTGGCGGACGCTGGCGACCAGGATCTGCGTCGGGAAATCGTAATTGTCGTAGATCAGGCGGATGTCGGCGATCAGGCTCATGCCGTCGAAGCCGACATCGTCGTGGCGGCCGACGAACGGCGAGATGAAGGTCGCTCCGGCCTTGGCCGCGAGCAGCGCCTGCGCTGCGGAGAAGCACAGCGTCACGTTGACCATGGAGCCGTCGCCGGTCAGCGCCTTGCAGGCTTTGAGCCCGTCGGGGGTCAGCGGGACCTTGATCGTGACATTGTCGCCGATCTTCCGGAGAACGGCGGCCTCGCGCATCATTCCGTCGTAATCGAGCGCAACGACTTCTGCGGACACCGGGCCGGGGACCACCCCGGCGATCTCCTTCACCACCTCGAGGAAATCGCGGCCGGACTTGTGCACCAGGCTCGGATTGGTCGTCACGCCGTCGAGCAGCCCGGTCGCCGCGAGCTCGCGAATTTCGGCAATTTCGGCGGTATCGGCGAAGAATTTCATCGTTTGCGTGCGCCCCGGCTTTGGTGGATGGCTCCAGCGATAGCCCGTCATCCGAATGTAAGGAAGCCGAGCATGAGCGAGCATGTCCGCGTCGAGAAGACAGGCCCCGTCCTGGCGATCACGCTTGCGCGGCCCGAGCGGCGCAACGCGATCACGGTCGCAATGTATTCGGCGCTCGCCGAGGCGATCGAAGGCGCTGCCGCCGATCCCTCACTCCGCGTCATCACCTTCCGCGGAGAAGGCCAGGATTTCGCCGCCGGCAACGACCTCGCCGATTTCCTGAGCGCGCTCCCCCGCGATAGCGAAGAAATCCCGGTGTGGCGTCTGCTGCGCGCGATCGTGAATTGCGAACTTCCGATGATCGCCGCGGTGCACGGCAATTGCGTTGGGATCGGCACGACCGCGCTGCTCCATTGCGACCTGGTGGTGGGCGAGGAAGGCGCGCGCTTCTCCCTGCCCTTTGTCGACCTGGGACTGGTGCCCGAGGCCGGCAGCTCGCTCCTCCTGCCGCGGCTGGCGGGCCGGCGCCGCGCGGCACGTTACCTGCTACTCGCCGAGCCGTTCGGGGTGGAGGAAGCGCTTGCAATCGGGCTGATCAGCCATGTTGCGGCTCCGGGCACGCTCGAGGCCAGGCTCGACGAGCTCGTTGCCGCCCTGCTCGCCAAGCCTCCGGAAGCGCTGCGGCAAGCGCAACGGTTGCTGCGTCACGGCACGCGCGATGAGGTGCTCGAGCGCATGCGGCTGGAGAGCGCGGCGTTCGCCGAGCGCCTCGCCTCTTTCGAGCTCAAGGAAGCGATCGGCGCGTTCTTCGAGAAGCGGAAGCCCGATTTCTCGCGCTTCCAGTGACCGTCAGGTCGCTTTGGGCGTATAAACGAGCTTGCTGCGCGTCAGGGTGACCGTCGGCCCGGGGAACAGCAGGAAGTTCATGGTCCGGGTGTACTTGACGGTCAGCGTCTTGAAATTGCCCGACGCGTCAGTGACCGGATCCTGGACGTCGAAACTGCCGTCGATGGGCCCGAACAGCTTGGCGTTCATCTTGGCCTTGATGTCGTCATTGCTCTCGGCGTTGCAGCCGGTCGAAGTCGGGATGCACAAGGTCGCGAAGCGCGCGCCTTCGCCGAGCGCATGCTGCATCCCGGCATTGGCCTCGTAGAGCTGGCTCATTTCGAAGATGCCGTAGATCAGCGTGATCAGCACCGGAGCCGAAAGAGCGAATTCGACGGCGCCGGCGCCGCGTTCGTCCCGACGGATGCGAAAGAGCTTCGTCATTGCGTCCTCAGTCCGGCTTTGCCGTGAAGGGTGTAGGTGCCGTCAGCGTTCGATCCCGGCCATTTGTTCGACGCGAACATCGGCGTGTATTTCGCGGTGATGTCCACCATGATCCAGCGGTTGGGCGAAGCCGACCCCGAACAATTCGTGTTGTAGGTCGCCTGGCGCGAGCCGTCGCATTCGAGGAAGTAATCGATCGACACCGACGGGCTGGTGAAGCCGGCGGCCGTTGCCGCCGTCGTCGCCTCCGCCTGGATGGTGCTGAACGTGCTGCTCGTATCGCGATATTGCTGCACCTTCTCGATTGAGCGGTACGCCGCCTGCTCGAGCTTGAGCTTGGCCGAATAAGCGCGACTGATGTCGGCGACCCCAATGACCATTGCCCCGAGGAAGGGCAGCAGCATGCCCATCTCGATGATCGAGGCGCCGTTCTCGTCGCGGACGAGCGATTTGAGTTTGGCGATCATGCGACCAGCCTCACCTTCTTGCCGTCGAACGCATGGGAGCCGCCGGCTGGGTCGCACACGTTGTCGATCGCGCTATTGCCGTTAAATTGCAGCGTCAGCGCAACCATCTGCAGGCAGTGCGTGCTCATGCCCGAGGTGCCGGTGAACGTCAGCTGCTGGTTGGGCACATAGATGGCACCAGTCAGGGTTGAGCTCGCATTACCGTTGATCAGGTTGCAATTGCTCAGGCACTGGCTGGCGTTGCGATCCTGGTAGAACGCGATGCCCTTGAAAGTGCCGGTGTCCGGCGCGGTGATGTCGAGCTTGCCGCCCTGAAGGCTGATTTTGCCGATATTGTTGCCGGTGCTGCTGGTCAGGACGAACGTGCAGCTATGGCAGGTCAGGCTCGCGTTGTTGTTCGTCATGTTCATCGTGGTCTGGTCGAGGACGTAGGTGCCGCTCGGCAGGATGATGTTGCCCTTGATGTCGAACGAACCGCCGGTGTCCTTCAGGCAGTAGGTGCCGCCTGCGGTCAGCGGAGAGCCCGTCGCGGTCAGATCGACCGTGCCGCCAGGCTTGTTGTTATTGCCGGTATCCCAATCCGAGAATTTCACGCAACCGCTCGGAGTCGGCGGATAGACGTCCTTGAACGGATCCTCGGCGGCGATCGTGAACGGCTGAAGCACGGTGCCCGCGCCCCAGTTGTCGCTCGCATCGATGCCGCCGACTGCCGCAACCGGGCTGGCGGTCACGGTCGACGAACCGAAGGCGATTGCCGCGTCCATCGATGTCGAGTTGGTGATCATGCCGCAACCGAGATTGACGTTCGTGCTGCCCCCGGCGCTGATTCCCGTGGTCGCCGTGTTGATCAGGCTGATCGCGCAGTATTTGCCCGCTGGGACGATCGTCGCCGTCGCGCTGGCCTTGATGATCGGCGCCGCGCTCAGGAACATGCCCGAGAAGCTCAGCTGCTTTTGCACCTGGAGGTCGACGCGCACGGCATCGGGGTCCCCGGCGAACGCGCCCGTTGGTGCCGGCATGCTGCAGCTCGGCGTGTCCCAGAAGTGATTGTTCTTCTTGAGGTCGTAGGCGACCGGATTGGCGTAGGTCGCGCCGGTAATGTCGGAGCAGGTGCCGACCGACTTGCCCTGGACGATCGCATAGACGCCGGCCATCGCGGCCGAATCCGCCGCGCGCTGGATCTGCCGCTTCCACAGCGCCCATTGAATCGTGTCGCTGGCGAGGCCGGCCGAGCCGACGATCAGCGGCAGGGCCGCGCCGGCCATCACCAAAGCGTTGCCGCGCCGGTTGCGCCACAGCTTCTTCAGGAAAGAGAACATGGACCGATCGCCCGCTTATTGATGCGCATGGAGCGGCTTTACGGGCATCACGGTGAGCGAACCGTTGAAGGCTGTGGTTAATGGCGATTAGCCACGTTTGCCGCTCGTCACCTTGAACCGTCGTGTCTTAGGTCTATAATACAGTTGAGAAGCCCTTGCGTGGCCCCGCCGAGCCGTTCACGGTTCCTGACGAGCCGCCCACGGGCAGTGAAAGGATGGAAGTGATGGCCACCGAACCCGCGCCGGAAGCCGAGGCTGGCACTAAGACCGCGACCAAGCTCAAGCTCGATCCGCCCGATGCGCTGCAACCCGTGCCGCCCGCGGAAGCCGCGGGTCTGGTCCCCTTGAAGACCGAGGAAACGACCGAGCTCGACAAGCGTGTCGCCCAGTTCGTCGACGAGCTTGCGGGCCTCGACTCGAACAGCCCGGAGTTCGGCAAGAAGGTGGACCAGCTGACCGCGATGGGCCGCAAGGAGATCGCCGAGGCCGCGGGCGCGTCAAACCGCTTCCTCGACCGGCCGGTCAAGGCCATCGACAAGGACACCGGCATCGGCGCGGACCTGACCGAGTTGCGCCGCACCGTCGAAGCGCTCGATCCCAAGGAAGCGAGCAGGCCGCGAAAGCTGCTTGGGCTGATCCCCTTCGGGAATCGAGTCGACCGCTATTTCGACAAATACCGCAGCTCGCAGACGCACATCCAGAAGATCCTCGGCAGCCTCGCCAACGGCAAGGACGAGCTGCTGATGGACAATGCGGCGATCGACACCGAGCGCGCCAACTTGTGGAAGACGATGCACAAGCTCGAGCAGATGGTGCACATCTCCAAGACGCTCGACCAGAATCTCGAGGACAAGGCCAACGAGCTCGACGCGACCGATCCGGCCAAGGCCAAGGCGATCCGCGAGACCGCGCTATTCTACACTCGCCAGCGCACCACCGACCTGCTGACGCAGATGGCGGTGACGGTTCAGGGCTATCTGGCGCTCGATCTCGTCAAGAAGAACAATGTGGAGCTGGTGAAGGGCGTCGACCGGGCCTCGACGACCACCGTGTCTGCGCTTCGGACCGCGGTTACCGTCGCCCAGGCGATGACCAACCAGAAGCTGGTGCTCGAGCAGATCGGTGCGCTCAACACGACGACGGCGGGGATGATCGATTCCACCGGCGAGATGCTGAGGACGCAAAGCGGCGCGATCCACGAGCAGGCCGCAAGCTCGACAATTCCGATGGAGACGCTGCAGCGCGCGTTCCAGAACATCTATGACACGATGGACCAGATCGACCAGTTCAAGCTGCAGGCGCTCGGCAACATGAAGCAGACCGTCGACACGCTCGGCAAGGAAGTCGAGAAGTCGCGCGGCTATATCGCGCGCGCCGAGGGCGTGAACCAGGCGAAGCTGGAGGGCGGCGCCTCGCCGCTCACCCCTATTGAGAGCAAATGACCGAGGTCACCGAGAAGGTTGAGCGCGCGATCGCCCGCTTCGAGCGGGTGACCCAGCAACTCGACCAGCGCAGGGGCCCGGTGCGCGACGCCGCGAGGCGCGAGCGCCAGCGCCTGAACGCCGACCTCGGCCGTCGCGTGAAGCGCGTCGGGGTCGCCATTGGCGTCGTCAGCATTCTCACCATCCTGCTCGGCCTGGTGACGCCCATCGGAATGTTCGGCTTCCTCGCCGCGGTCGGCCTGGCGATCGGCATCGCCGCCCTCCTGGCGTTCACACCGGCCGAACGGATCGCTGCCGCGCCCTCGACCGACCTTCCCAACGGGCAGATGGTCCAGCGTTTCGATTCCTACCTCTATCGCACGCGCGCGGCCCTGCCCGCACCCGCGCAGGCCGAGATCGACGCGATCAGCGCCACTCTTCCCTCGCTTCGCCAGGCGATCGAGCGCGTCGATACGCTCGATCCGAGCGCCCAGGACGCGCGCCGGCTGATGTCGATTCACCTGCCGGGCCTGATCGACCGCTACGTCCGCGTGCCTTCCGCCTTTCGCAAGGAGCTGGACGGGGAAGGCAAGACGCCCGACGAACGGCTGGTCGAGGCACTCGCCGCGGGCCGCTCGGCGCTGCACGACATATCCGAAAATCTCGCGCGCGCGGACATGGCCGCGTTCGAGACCCAGGGCCGCTTCATCAAGTCGCGCTACGCCGACGACGAACCTGTCGATCCGGCGCAAACGCACTAGCCTAATTGGATTGCGCCGGGGCTTCCCGCCGCTCAATATGCCTGGCGAAACAGCCAGGAGCCAAGGGGGATGCAGCTGGCCTTGCCGGGGGGAACGCTGACGCGGCTACGGCTGCGCCTGCCGCCGGTCGTGCCTCCGTTCAGCACCCGCGGCTATCGCCTGTTCTCGATCCTGTGGCTCGCCGCCTTCGCGCTCGCGCTGATCGGCCCGCTCGCCGGGCTTTACTATCGTTATATCGCACCAGCGAATAACTCGCAGCTGCTGCTCGGCAGTCGCGCAGGATTTGCCGTTGCGCCGGCTGACGCAACGCGCGTCCGCTTCCTCGTCGGACCGCCCATCGCTGGCGGCGTCAGGCCGGGCGATCATATCGTCGCGATCTACGGCCTGCCGCTGCCACCGGAGATGTCGGTGACCGAGGTCGCGCTCACTCAGCACGGCGACGACCCCGCTTATATCACGATGGGCAATCTGCTGTTCGGCAGCGATAGCGCCGAAGTGCCGCTGACGGTTCGCGGCACTGACGGCGCGTTGCGAGAGGTCACCGTCACGACGGGAGAGCAGCATATCGATGCCGGCGCTCGGCGGCTCGGGGTCTCGCCCAAGCTGCTGAGCTTCATCGATCTTCTTCACGTCCTCGCCTACCCCTTCCTGCTGTGGGCGGCGTGGATGCTCCACCGCCGCAACGCGCGCGACGTCGTCAGCTCGATCCTGTCGCTCGCGATGCTGCTGACCATGGCTGCGGAGCAGCCGTCTTCATTGTTCCTCGCCAACGTCGGAATTTCGCGCGCACTGAATGTCGCGCTCTACGATCTCGGCAATATCTTCCTCCTCGCGGGACTCCTGCTGTTTCCCCACGGCAATCTGTCATGGAAGACGGTGGCCCTGATCGCAGCCCTGCCGATCATGATGTTCCTCCACGGGCAGGCATATCAAACCTACGTCCTCACCTTCATGATCGTCGGCATGATTCTCGCGGTGGTGGTGTTGCTGCGATCGCTTCGGCAAACCGAATCGACCGAGATGCGCCAGCAAATCCGCTGGGCGCTCCTCGGGATCAGCGGCTACGTGCCGCTCCGGGCCATCTCGATTGCCTGCGACATGTTCAAATGGTCGAGCGGGACTTTCGGCCAGCAAATGCTGCTCGAGATGCTCGCCGGAGTCGCACTGGCATTGGCCGTTCTGGCCCTGCAGTTCGGCCTGCTCGTCGCGCTGCTGCGTTACCGGCTTTACGACGCCGACGTCGTCATCAGCCGATCGGCCAATATCGCGCTGATCACGCTTGTCGTCGCGGCCGTGTTCGCGGCGCTGGCCGACGCGCTGAAGCAGGTCATCTACAATTATTATGGGAACACCAACAGCGAAGGCCCGGTGGTGATCGCGGCGGCGATCGCGACGATCCTCGTCAACCCCATTCAGGAGCGCATCCAGCGCTGGTCGGAGCATCGGTTCCAACGCGACCTGGTGATGCTTCGTGACGAGCTGCCGGAGCGAGTTCGCGACATGCGCGAGACGGCATCGCTGGAAGAACTGCTCGACGAAGTGACGAGCCGCGTCGAACAGGGCGTGCGGTCGGTCCGCAGCGCTGTCCTGATTCACGGCGAAGTGGTGGAGTGCCGCGGCGTAGACCACGAGGTCGTCGAAGGTTGGCGGACGACCTGCCAGGGCAGCGACTACGAGGCTGACATCTGCGACCCCGAGGACCGGCTGTTCCCCGTCCGGCTGCCACTCATTCCCGCGGGCGGCGACGATCAGCCGATCGGGTTCATCCTCGTCGGGCCTCGTCCCGACGGCTCGATTCCCAGCCGCGACGAGCAACGCGCGCTCGCCGACGTATCCGAATCGATTGCCCGCGCGGTGCGCATGGTGATGAAGCGCGAGGAGCGCGAACGCGCCGTCGCCGAGCTCATCGACGCGAACAGCCGGCGCATCGCCGACCTCGAAACGCGGCTCGCGTCTCCCAATTCATCCTCGCTTGATTGACCCCGTTCAAATCAAAGAATAATTTGCGAGCCACATCGACACGGGGGTGAGTCATGCGTGCCTTGGTCATAGCCGGGCTGCTGGTCAGTGCGCCGGCAGCATCTTTCAGCAGCGTTCCGGCAGCAGCGGAAAACCCGGTGCCTGTACCGCAGCAGCAATGCGCGGATACGGCTCAGAAGAAGGCCAAGCGCTCAATGTTCGGCGGGCTGGTCAGCGGACTGGGGAGCGGCCTTCTTGGCCGCGCTGGCGTTGCCGGAAACGTCATTTCGCTCGCAATGCCAGTGGGCTCTTACTTGACCGATGAACTCCTGAAGATGCTCGACTGCAAGGAGCAAAAGCAGGCCGCGAAGGCGACCGACGACGCGATCCGCGGGGGCGTCGGAACCGAAGTCGCCTGGACCAGCGAATCGCGGCCCAATGTCTCGGGCAAGTCCAAGGTCACCGGGGCCGAGGCGCTCGCCGACGGCACGCAATGCATGACGGTGACCGACGTGGTGATCGTCGACGGCGAAGAAACCACCGTCCCCAAGAAGATGTGCCGCGCCAAGGGCGCCAGCGGCTACGCGCGGGTCTGACGTGCTCAAGCGCGCGCTCGGCGCCTGCTTGGCTCTGCTCAACGTCGCGGCGACGGCGCCGGTCGATCCCGCGAACCCGAGTTGCCCGCAGCATCTCAACTGGTCGACCTACCCGCAGATGAAGTTCACGCTGGACACGTCGAGCGGCCAGCGCATCCTGAAGGCTGAAGGGCTGATCGACGAGGACGTGCCGGCGAAGCTCAAGGACGCGCTCGCCAGCAACGGCCAGATCGACGAGATCTGGCTGCGCTCGCCGGGCGGCGTGGCGCGCGCGGGCAACGAGGCGGGCAAGCTCATCCGGGCGAGCGGCATCCCGACGCGCATCCCCGACGGCTGGGCCTGTTTTTCCGCCTGCAACTTCATGTTCATGGGCGGCGCGGTTCGCTTCGTCGATCCCGGCGGACTGTTCATCGTCCACATGTTCACCCACGTCGGCGACAAGGAGGCCGTGAAGTCGGAGCTCAGCAAGGGCACCGACAAGGCGATCGGGCTGATCGGCGACGTCGAGCAGGATTCGGCGCTGCTCGCCAGCGAGGACAATGATTTCCTCATCCGCATGGGCGTATCGCGCAAGCTGCTGACCGAGGTCATGTACCAGCAAAAGGCGGTCGCCAGCGGCAATGACGACAAGTCGACGCGGCGCTGCCTGACTCCGGCCGAAGCGATCAAATACAATGTCGCCAACGCGCAATAGAGGAGACCGACCGATGCGCCCGAAGCTCTGGCTCGCTTGTGCGGCGATTGCCGCGATCTCGACCAGCGCGTCCGGCGCGGTCGTTGTCGTCCGCTCGCTCGGCCCGTCCGCGAAAGCCTATCCGCCGGGCAAGACGCTGCCCGAGACCGCGAAGATCACGCTGCAGAGCGGCGACGTGGTGACAGTCATCGGCCCCGGCAGCGCCAAGACGTTGCGCGGGCCGGGTAATTTCGACGCCAAGCAGATGTCGCTCGCATCCGCGGCGGGGCAACGTGGGCGGTTCGGCGCGCTGCGCGCCGGCGAGGTCGCACACAGCCCGAGCATCTGGGACGTCGACGTGACCCAGAGCGGCAAGTTCTGCGTTGCCGCGCCCGCGAAGCTCCAGTTGTGGCGGCCCGAGAGCGACGATGCGGCCAAGATTACGATCCACTCGAACGACGGAACGACCCAGGAGCTGAGCTGGGCTGCGGGCAAGGCATCGGCATCATGGCCGAGCGCGCTGCCGGTCGCGACCGGCGCCGAGTATCGCATCGATGGCCCGAACGAGGGGGATAACAGCAACCTGAGCTTCGTGACCGTCGCGTCCGCACCTTCGGACTTGGTCGCGGCCGCGCAGCTGCTGATCGAGAACGGCTGCCAGAACCAGCTCGACCTGCTGGTTGCCGACGCGAGCAAGACAGGGAACTAGCCGGCGACGCCCTCCGCGCGGAGACGCGCGACCGCGTCGGCATCGAGCCCCAGCCCTGACAGTACTTCAGCCGTATGTTCGCCGAGCGCCGGCGGTGGCAGCTCCGAATCCGCGCGCTCGGCGTCGAGGCGCACTGGCGAGCCGACCAGCGGCATTCCGGCGATCGCCCGCACCATTCCGCGATGCTGCGCCTGAACGTCCGAGAGCGCTTGGGTCAGGGTGTTGATCGGCCCCGCGGGTATGCCCGCGGCCTCGAGCTGGCCGAGCCACTCGGCCGCCGGCTTCTGCCGGATCGCCTCGCTCACCAGCCGCACCATCTCATCGCGGTTCGCCACCCGGGCGCCGTTCGACGCGAAGCGCTCGTCACCCGTCCATTCCGGATGCCCGCAGATCTCCGCCAGGCGTGCGAACTGGCCGTTGTTGCCGACAGCGATGATGATCGGCTGATCCGCCGCGTCGAACGGCTGGTAGGGCACGATATTGGGGTGCGTGTTGCCCTGCCGCGGCGGATCCTTCCCCGAGACGAGCGCATTGGACGCTTGGTTCGCCATCACCGCGATCTGCGCATCGAACAGCGCCATGTCGATGGTCGCGCCCTCACCCGTACGCTCGCGGGCGTGAAGCGCGGCGAGGATCGCGACACAGGTGTACATCCCGGTGAAAATGTCCGCGATGGCGACGCCGGCGCGCATCGGCCCGCCGCCGGGCTCGTCGTCGGGCAGGCCGGTGACGCTCATCATCCCGCCCATGCCCTGGATGATGAAGTCGTAGCCGGCGCGGTCGGCATAGGGACCGTCCTGCCCGAAGCCGGTGATCGACGCGTACACCACGCGCGGATTGGCGGCACGGAGCGATTTTGCGTCGAGTCCGAATTTCTCGAGCCCGCCGACCTTGAAGTTCTCGACGACGACGTCGGCCTCTTCGGCCAGCTTGCGGACCAGCGCGGCGCCCTCGGGCCGAGCGAAATCGATCGCCGCGGACTTCTTCCCCCGGTTGCAGCTGAGGAAATAGGCGGCGACGCGCTCATCGCCCTCGCCGTGCCACGGCGGGCCCCAGTGGCGGGTGTCGTCGCCGCTGCCCGGTCGCTCGATCTTGATGACTTCGGCGCCGAGGTCGGCGAGCAATTGCGTGCACCATGGTCCCGCGAGCACGCGGCTCAAGTCGAGGACCTTGATGCCTTCGAGCGGTTTCAATGGCGGCGTGTCCAGAAGCGGCGGTCGTGCAACACGGCGCGCGCCGCATTGTGGCCGGGAGCGCCGGTGACCCCGCCGCCGGGATGCGCACCGGAGCCGCACAGATACAGGCCCTTCAGCGGCATCCGGTAATCCGCCGCGCCGATCATCGGCCGCGCGCTGAACAGCTGGTCGAGTCCCATCTTGCCGTGGAAGATATCGCCGCCGATCAGTCCGAACCGCCGCTCGAGATCGAGCGGCGAGTGGATCTGCCGGCCGAGCACCGACTTGCCAAAGCCCGGCGCATGACTGTCGACCGTCGCGATGATCTGGTCCGCGGCCTTCTCGCGCTCGTCGTCCCAGGTGCGCCCGGGTCCCAGGTCGTAGCGGAAATGCTGGCAGAACAGCGAGGCGACATGCTTGCCCTTGGGCGATAGGCTCGGGTCCAGCGTCGTCGGGATCAGCATTTCGATGATTGGCTTCCTGGCCCAGCCATCGACGGAGGCGTCGAGCCAGGCTCGGTGCATGTAATCGAGGCTCGGCGCCATGATGATGCCTGCCGTCAGATGGTTGCCCTTCTTGGGCAGCACCGTGAACTTCGGCAGCTCGGACAGCGCGACATTCATGCGGAAGGTCGCGCTCTCGCACTTCCAGCCATTCATGCGGCTCGACACATCGGCGTCGACCGCCCCGCGCGGCACCAGCCGGTCGAACAGCAGCTTCGGGTTCACCCCGGCGACGATCGTATTTGCGCGCCATGCTTTGCCGTCGGCGACGACCCCGGCCGCGCGACCGCCCGAGACGATCAGCTCCTCGACCGGCGAATTGAGGACGATGTCGACGCCCGCCTCGCGGCAGGCGCGCGCCATCGCC
>DATEIK010000188.1:0-11119 GCA_035279065.1 Sphingomicrobium sp.
CGGCGCGGTGAGCTCCGATATTGCCGCCGCCGATCCCTATTCAGCCGAATGGTGGGAATCGCGCACTGCAGCGGAGCTTCGCGACATCATCAAGCATGGGTTCCGCCAGGGCCACGTCTATGATTGCGCGGTCGCCGAGACCGAGCGCCGCGCGCGTGAGGCCGTGCGGCGGCTGCGGCAAGAGGAGAGCGCAACCGAACAGCGCAATGCCAGGACCCGATTGGTGGTGCTGGCTGCAGTTCTCGCCATAGTAATAGGCGTCGGATTAGTGGACTGGCTCCTCTTTTGACGATTAGGGACGCGCCGCGACCGTCTTGAAGGCGCGCGCGAGATCGGCGATCAGGTCGGCGGGATCTTCCAGCCCGACGTGCAGCCGGATGAGGTTGGGCGCCGGGGCTTCGGACACCGCGCGCCTTGGGTCGACGGGAATGGCCAGGCTTTCGTAACCGCCCCAGCTGAAGCCGATCCCGAACAATTCCAGGCTTTCGACGAAGGTTTCGCGGTCAGTGGTGCTCGCGCCCTTAAGCTCGAACGAGAACAGGCCCGACGACCCGTTGAAATCCCGCTTCCAGAGGTCGTGGCCGGGGCAATCGGGCAAGGCGGGGTGGAGGACTCGGCCGACGCGCGGTTGTTCCTTGAGCCAGCGCGCGATTTCCAGCGCGCTTTCCTCATGCTGCTTCAGGCGCACCGCCATCGTCCTCAGCCCGCGCGAGGCGAGAAATGCGTCGTCGGCCGAGACCGCGTGCCCGAGGTCCCAGCTCATGCGCTGCAGCCGGTCGAAATGTTCGGCCGTGGCGGTGACCGTCCCCAGCAGCAGGTCGGCGTGGCCGCCGACATATTTGGTCGCGGCAAGGATCGAGATGTCCACGCCGGCGGCAAGTGCCGGGAAGAGCAGCGGCGTCGCCCAGGTGTTATCGATCAGGGTCACGATCCCGCGCTGTTTCGCGACGGCGCAAATCGCGGGGACATCCTGCACTTCCATGGTCATGGAGCCGGGGCTTTCGAGCAGGATCGCGCGCGTCGCCTTGCCGACCAGTTGCTCGATGCCGGCGCCGATCAGCGGGTCATAATAAAGGGTTGCGACGCCGTAGCGCTTGAGGAAGCTGTCGCAGAAATGCCGCGTCGGCCCATAGACGCTGTCGGTGACAAGCAATTCGTCTCCCGGCTCGAGCATCGCCAGCAGGGCGGTCGTGATCGCGGCGAGCCCCGAGGAATAGAGCGCAGTTCCGGCGGCGCCCGGCTCGATCGCGGTCAGCGCCTCGGACAAGGCCCAGTGGGTCGCGGTGCCCTGAAGGCCGTAATGATAGGTGCCGAGCCTGGCGCGGTGCGTCTCGAGTTCGGCGGCGCGGTCGAACAGGATCGTCGAAGCGCGCTCGACCGGCGGATTGACGAGCCGGCCGCGCCATTCCTTGCGGCGCCCGCCTTCGACCAGCCTGGTCCGCGGCCGCCTCTCGTCGCTACTCATTTCACTACTCCGGAGGCGGTCCCGGCGCGGCAAGCGCCGCGACCGCCTCGCGAGGAGTTTAGCGTCCCTTCCTCGGGATCAGGCCGATCAGGCCAAGAAGGCCGATCACGCCCCACGGAAAACCGCCCTTCTTTTCGGGAGCGGGCGCGGGCGCCACGGTGTCGTCGGCCACCGGGGCCGGCTCCGCAACCGGCGCAACGGCGTTGGCGTCGGGCGCGACGGGCGCGACCGCGTTGGCATCGGTCGCTACTGGCGCGGCGGCGTTGGCATCGGCGGTGTTGTTGGCGTCCTGGGCCAGCGCCGGAGCGGCTGCGGCGAGCGCCGCCGCAGCGATCAACGGAACAGTCATCCGCATGGTTTTTCCTCCTGTTTCAATTCGTCAGTGACTAAAGCTCAGACCGGATCGTCGGTGTAACCGTCGTTGTCGCTTTCGCGCCATAGGCCGCGAAGGCCAAGCAGGCCGACGAGGCCGATGATATTCCACAAGATGTTGCCGTCACCGCCCGATTGTTCGCGTTCCTGTGTTTCGGTCGGGACGCCGCCGGCTTGCCCCTGTGCGGCGGCCGGCGTGCCGACGATGCACGCTGCAACGCACGCCGCGAGTTTCCATCGACTGCGCATTCCTACCTCCTGTTCGAAGCCCCAAGACTCGGCCTAGCACGCGAGCCGAGCGCCTGATGCCCTGTTGCGGTGGCCAGCACCAGCCTCTGATTAGTCTGGGTGTAAAGTGAAAAGCAAACGCCCGGATCGACCAGCGATCCGGGCGCCCTGCGTGACGATTGCTCGTCAGCCCCCTTGGATGTGTCGCGGTGAACGTCCCCAGTCGCTCGGCCGCTTGTCCGAACCACGACCCAAGGCCAGTTCGTCCGGATGGCGTGGACTAGGCGCGGCGAACGGCCGTTGTCACGGCCTGAATCGCGGATGAACGCATTTCTGCGCGACCCTGTGTCGGCGAAGCCACATGCGCGTGGCGCGGTTGCCAGCGCGGAGGCGCGACCCTAGAGCCCCCGCCATGCGCTGGTCCCAAGCCTTCCTGCCGGTCCTCAAGGAAAGCCCGACGGACGCCCAGATCATAAGCCACAAGCTGATGCTTCGCGCCGGGCTGGTGCGCCAGACTGCCGCCGGGATTTACGCCTGGCTGCCGCTGGGTTTTCGCGTGCTGCAGAAGATCGAGCAGATCGTGCGCGAGGAGCAGGATCGGGCGGGCGCGCAGGAAATGCTGATGCCGACCATCCAGTCGGCCGACCTGTGGCGCGAGAGCGGCCGCTACGACGCTTATGGCCCCGAAATGCTGCGCATCCGCGACCGGCACGACCGCGAGATGCTCTACGGCCCGACCAACGAGGACATGATCACCGCGCTGTTCCGCGACGAGGTCAAAAGCTACCGCGACCTGCCGCGGATGCTCTATCACATCCAGTGGAAGTTCCGCGACGAGGTGCGGCCTCGCTTCGGCGTGATGCGCGGGCGCGAGTTCCTGATGAAGGACGCCTACAGCTTCGACCTCGACGAGGAGGGCGCGCGCCTCAGCTATTACAAGCAGATGCTGGCGTACCTGCGCACATTCCAGCGCATCGGCATCCAGGCGGTACCGATGAAGGCCGCCTCAGGCCCAATCGGCGGCGATCTGAGCCACGAGTTCATCGTGCTTGCGCCGACCGGCGAGAGCGAAGTCTTCTACGACGCCGCCTATGACGAGTTCGACTGGCACCAGTCCGATCTGAGCTACGGCGACGAGGCGGGCCTCAAGGGCCTCTTCGACCGCGTCAATTCGACCTATGCCGCGACTGACGAGACCCACGACGAGGCGCGCTGGAGCAACGTCGCGGAAGATCGCAAGCGGACGGGTCGCGGGATCGAGGTCGGGCACATCTTCTACTTCGGCGAGAAATATTCCGCAGCGATGGGCCTCAAGGTCTCGGGCCAGGACGGGGCGCCGGTAACGCCCATGATGGGCAGCTACGGAATCGGTGTGTCGCGCCTCGTCGGCGCGGTCATCGAGGCGAGCCACGACGAAGCCGGCATCATCTGGCCGGAATCGGTCGCGCCGTGGCTGGTCGGCGTCGTCAACATGCGCCACGACGACCCCGCCTGCGTCGCGGTCGCTGAAGAGCTTTACGCGAAGCTCCAGAGGTTCGGCGACATCGCGCTTTACGACGACCGCGAGGAGCGGGGCGGGGTCAAGCTCGGCTCGATGGACGTCATCGGATTGCCGCTGCAATTGATCGTCGGGCCGAAGTCCGTCGCCCAGGGCATGATCGAAACCAAGAATCGGCGCAGCGGCCAGCGCGAATTCCTGCCCGTCGACCGGGCGGTCGAAGTGGTCGCGACCCTGCTGCCCCGCGGCGCGGCGCCGGTGGACCCGCGTCTATGATCCTCAACCGCGCCGAGCGCATGCTCGCCCGCCGCTACCTGCTTCCGGGAAAGGGCGAGGGGTTCATCTTCCTCGTCGCCTCGATCAGCCTGGTCGCCGTCGCCTTGGGCGTGGCCGCGCTGATCATCGTGATGAGCGTGATGAACGGCTTCCGCGCCGAACTGTTCGACAAGATCGTCGGTCTCAACGGCCACGCGGTGGTGCAGGGCTACGACGGGCGCCTGTCGAACTGGCAGCAGATCGCGGAACAGGCACGCAAGACGCCGGGCGTCACCTCCGCGCTGCCGCTGATCGAGCAGCCGCTGATGGCTTCGGCCAATGGCCGCGTCGAGGGGGTGATCGTGCGCGGCATGCGCATGCCCGACATCCTCGCCAACAAGACGATCACGTCGAACGTCGTCGCCGGCGACCTGAAATCGATCGCGCCCGGGACCAACCGGGTGGCGATCGGGTCGCGGCTCGCCGAGGCGCTCGGCGCCTACCCGGGGAGCGAGATCAGCCTGATCAGCCCCGAGGGGCGCTCGACGGTGGTCGGCACGGTCCCGCGCATCGTCACCTACACCGTCGGCGCGATCTTCGAGGTCGGCATCTACGATTACGACAAGGCCTTCGTGCTGATGCCCATGCCCGAGGCGCAGAGCCTGCTGATGCTCGGCGACCAGGTCGGCGTCGTCGAGATCCAGACCAACGATCCGGACAAAATCGAACGGATCATTGCGCCGATCCAGCAGACGGTGCGCGGCCACGGGATCATCGTCGACTGGCGGCAGATGAACTCGGCGCTGTTCCAGGCACTAGAGGTCGAGCGCGTCGCGATGTTTGTCGTCCTGTCGCTGATCGTGCTCGTCGCGGTGTTCAACATCCTGTCCTCGCTGATCATGCTGGTGCGGGCGAAGACGCGCGACATCGCGATCCTCCGGACGATGGGTGCGAGCCGGCGCGGGATGATGAAGGTGTTCGTGACCGTCGGCGTCACTATCGGCTCGCTCGGCATCGTCCTCGGGATCATCCTCGGCGCGATCTTCCTGTTCTTCCGCCAGGACGTGGTCGACGCGATCCAGGCGTTGACCGGCCAGAATTTGTGGGACCCGTCGGTGCGCGTCCTTGCCGACCTGCCGTCGAAGACCGACCCGCTGGAAGTGACGGCAATCATCCTCATCGCGCTGGTCCTGTCGTTCCTGGCAACGCTCTATCCCGCCTACAAGGCGGCGAGCACGGACCCGGTGCAGGTGCTCCGCTATGAATGAGCCCGTGCTCGTCACGCGGGGCCTGAAGCGCAGCTTCACCCAGGGCGACGTGACTATCGAGGTGCTGCGCGGAGTCGATCTCGAGATCGGGCAGGGCGAAATCGTCGCGCTGCTCGGACCATCGGGCTCAGGAAAATCGACGCTCCTCCAGGCGGTCGGCCTCCTCGAAGGCGGATTCCAGGGCTCGATCCGGCTGCAAGGCGAGGAAGCCGCCGAGCTCGACGACGACGGGCGCACGCGGCTGCGGCGCGAGTTCCTGGGCTTCGTCTACCAATTCCACCATTTGTTGCCGGAATTCAGCGCATTGGAAAACGTGGTGATGCCGCAGCTGGTGCGCGACGCCGAGTCGGCCGCAGCGCGCGAGCGGGCGGAGCAATTGCTTGGCGCGCTTGGCCTGTCGCAGCGGCTCGACCATCGCCCGTCAAAGCTCTCGGGCGGCGAACAACAACGCGTCGCGGTCGCGCGTGCGCTCGCCAACACGCCGCCGCTGGTGCTCGCCGACGAGCCCACCGGCAATCTCGACGAGCACACCGCCGACGCGGTCCTCGCCGAGTTCCTGAAGCTCGTCCGGGGCGAGGGAAGTGCCGCGCTGGTCGCGACGCATAACGAGCGGCTTGCGAGCAAGATGGATCGGATCGTCCGCCTGCACGAAGGCCGGCTCCAATAGTGGAGCCGGAGTGCCCGCAAGACGTTCACCGCCCCATGCGGCGGCTCAACCCCACTGTCCTCGCGCTGATTGGCGGGCTGGTCATCCTGCTCCTGCTGGTCGCCTATTTCGCGACCAACCGGAACGCGGACCAGGACAAGTTGACCGGCAATGAGCTGAGCGAGGCGCAACCCTCGGACCCGGGCAAGCGCTGCGCGTCATCCGCCACCTACGACCTCATCAAGCGCGAGCTGTTCCATCGAGCGGCTCAGCTCCGCGGCAGCGACCAGGCCGCTTACGACAAGCTCGCCGCCTATGCCGTTGTGCGGATGGAAAATCCCGTCATGGAGAACCAGGACCAGGCGAGCGGCGCGATCAATTGTTCGGGCTCGCTGTCGCTCGACCTCCCGCCCGGGGTGCAGGTCGTTGGCGGGCGGCGCAGCCTGATGAGCGATATCGATTACACCATCCAGCCTGCCGCCGACGCCAGCGGCGAGGTCGTCCTGCTGAGGAACGCCGACGCGATCATCGCGCCGCTCGCCACGCTGGCCCGGGTCAGCGAGCCGCAGCAGGCGCCGGCCGAAGGCAACGAGGTGACGCCGGAGGAGAATGTGGCCGCGTCGGAATCCGCGAACCTCGAGCCGGGCCCGCCATCGTCCTATCCGGGACGCCCGAGCTTCGATTGCGCCAATGCCCATACCAAGGGCGAGATCGCGGTCTGCTCGGACAGCGGCCTGTCGTCGCTCGACGTCAACATGGCCGCGCAATACCGACGGGCGCTGGGCAGCGCCGATCCCGAGCAGCGAGCCGCGCTGCAGAGCACGCGCGACCGCTTCCTCGCTTATCGCGACCGCTGCGCCAACCGGCAGTGCATCGGCGATGCCTATGTCGGGCGAATGCGCGAAATCCGCGACATCATGGAGGGCCGCTGGCAGCCGCGATAATCGTGGATAAAAGGACGCCCGGCGCTTTCCACCGGTCGCTCCAATCCTCATATTTCCGGGCGTGAATCAGCCGTACGTCCCGCTGCGCGTTTTCTCGTCCTTCACCATGCTCGAAGGGGCGATGGAGCCGAAAACGATTGCCGCACGCGCGGCGACGCTTGGGTTTCCGGCGATCGCGCTGACCGACCGCAACGGGCTCTACGGCGCGATGCCGTTCAGCGAAGCCTGCATCGGGAAGGGCGTCCAGCCGGTGGTGGGCGCGATGCTCGGTGTCGCCCGCCCGTCCGAGATCGGGGGAGAGGCGAGAATCGACTGGCTGGTGCTGCTCGCCAAGGACGACCAGGGCTATGCCAACCTCTGCAAACTGGTCTCCGCCGCGCACCTCGACCGTCCCGTCGAGCAGGAGCCGCATGTCCCCTTCGCCAAGCTCGATGGACTCAATGCGGGGCTGATCGCGTTGACCGCCGGCGGCGAGGGCGCGCTGGTCAGGTTGCTGGCCGATGGGCAGCGCGACAAGGCCGAGGCCTATTGCGACCGCCTCCAGGCGCTGTTCCCCGATCGGCTGTACATCGAGATCAGCCGCCGCGGCGACGGGTTGGAAGAGGCGTCGGAAGAGTCGCTGATCGATCTGGCTTACCAGCGCGATTTTCCGATTGTCGCAACGAATCCAGCGGCTTACGTCGACCCCTGCTTCCACGCCGCGCACGACGCGATGCTGTGCATCGCTCAGTCGGCTTACGTCGAGAGCGCCGAGCGCGCGACATCGTCTCCGGACACGTGGCTCAAGGACGGCGAGATGATGGCCGAGCTGTTCGCCGATTTGCCCGAAGCGCTGGCAAATACCATCGTCATTGCCCAGCGCTGCGCGGTCGCGGCGCCCAAGCGCCGGCCGATCCTTCCCCGGCTCGGCGAGGACGAGGACGAGCAGCTGCGGCACGATGCGCGCGCCGGGCTGGAAGCGCGCCTCACGGGGAAGGTCGAGATCGACCCGGCTTATGCCGAGCGCCTCGAATATGAGCTCGACATCATCACCAGCATGGGCTTCGCGGGCTACTTCCTGATCGTCGCCGACTTCATCAAGTGGGCGAAGGCGAACGATATTCCCGTCGGTCCGGGCCGCGGATCGGGCGCAGGCTCGGTGGTCGCCTGGGCGCTGACCATCACTGACCTCGACCCGATCGCCCTTAACCTGCTGTTCGAGCGCTTCCTCAACCCCGAACGCGTGTCGATGCCCGACTTCGACATCGACTTCTGCGAAACGCATCGCGACAAGGTCATCGCCTACGTCCAACAGAAATACGGCCGCGACCGGGTCGCCCAGATCATCACCTTCGGACGGCTTAAGGCGCGCGCGGTGCTCAAGGACACGGGCCGGGTGCTGCAAATGCCCTATGGCCAGGTCGACCGGCTGGCGAAGCTCATTCCCAACCACCCGACCGATCCGTGGACGCTCGAGCGCTCGCTGAACGGGGTTTCGGAGGTCGCGGCGGAGTATCGCGACCACGCCGACGTCAAGCGGCTATTCGACCTGGCGATGAAGCTCGAAGGCCTGCCGCGTCACGCGTCGACCCACGCCGCGGGGGTGGTCATTGGCGATCGCCCTCTGGACGAGCTGGTCCCGCTTTATCGCGACCCGCGCTCGGACATGCCGGTGACGCAGTTCGACATGAAATATGTCGAGGCGGCAGGCCTGGTGAAGTTCGACTTCCTCGGCTTGAAGACGCTGTCGGTGCTCAAGGAGGCCGAACGGCTGCTCGCGGAGCAGGGTATCGAAGTCGATTTCGACGCGCTGCCGTGGGACGATGCCGCCGTCTATGAATTGCTCCAGCGCGGCGACGCGGTCGGCATCTTCCAGCTGGAATCCGAAGGCATGCGCCGGACGCTCGCCGCGGTGCGTCCGACCGGCTTCGGAGACATTATCGCGCTGGTCGCGCTCTATCGGCCGGGCCCGATGGACAACATCCCGATGTTCGGCGACCGCAAGAACGGCCGCGCGCCGATCGAATATCCGCACCCGCTGCTCGAAGGCATCCTCGCCGAGACCTACGGCATCTTCGTCTACCAGGAACAGGTGATGCAGGCCGCGCAGGTGCTCGCGGGCTACAGCCTCGGCGGCGCCGACCTGCTGCGCCGCGCCATGGGCAAGAAGATCCAGTCGGAGATGGACGCCCAGCGCGCGGTGTTCGTCGAGGGTTGCGCCAAGACCAACCAGATCCCCGCCGCCAAGGCCAACGAGCTGTTCGACTTGATCGACAAGTTCGCGGGCTACGGTTTCAACAAGAGCCATGCGGCGGGCTACGCGCTGATCGCCTACCAGACGGCGTGGCTGAAGGCGCACCACCCGGCCGAGTTCTTCGCCGCCTCGATGAGCTTCGACACCGCGCTGACCGACAAGCTCGGCGTGTTCGTCGAGGACATGCGCCGCAGCGACATCGATTGCCTGGCGCCCGACATCAACGCCAGCCATGCGCATTTCACCGTCGAGAACGGAGCGGTGCGTTACGCGCTGGGCGCGCTCAAGGGCGTCGGCGAGAAGGCGATGGACGCGCTGGTCGCGGAGCGTGAACGAGGCGGGCCGTTCGCGAGCCTCGAGGACTTCGCGGCGCGGATCGACCCGCGGCTGCTCAATCGCCGCCAGCTCGAAAGCCTCGCCGGCGCCGGCGCGTTCGATTCGTTGAATCCCGACCGCGCCGCGGTCTATGGCGCCGCCGAGACCATCCTCGCCCACGCCGCGAGCGCGCAGGACCAGCGCGAAAGCGGCCAGGCAGGGCTGTTCGGGGTCAATTCGGTTGAGAGCGCGCCCATCCGGCTGCCGCGCGATGCGTCATGGACGCTCGCGCAGCGCATGGCCGCGGAGCGCGACGCCTTCGGTTTCTATTTCTCGGCGCATCCGGTCGATGCCCAGCGGCATTTGCTCGCGGCGCACAAGGTCAGGACGTTCGCCGAGCTCGCCGACATCCGCGTGATTGAAGGGGAACGCGCGGGGGCGACCATGGCGGCCCTGATCGAGGGCGTTCGCTGGCGCGTCTCGGCCAAGGGCCGCCGCTACATGATCGCCAGCCTGTCGGACCGCTCAGGACAGTTCGAGGCGACGGTGTTTGACGAGGAGCCGTCGAGCGCGCTGGAAGCGGCGGCCAAGAGCGGCGCGTGCGGGCTTTTGACCGTCGAGCTCAACCGCCGCGCCGGAGACGACACGCCGCGGGTGACGATCAAGCGCTTTCAGCCGCTCGACGCTTTGGCCAAGAAGACGCGCCTGCAAATAACGGTGCGCCTGTCAGAGGCGTCGGTGATCGAGCGGGTCGCGCGCGAGTTGGCTGACGTGCGCGGCGGCAATGGCCTCGTTCGTCTGATCGTCCCGGTCGCCGGCGGGGAGGCGGTGCTGATCGCCGGGCGCGACTACGCGCTCGACGGCGAGATTGCCTCGCGCATCGAGCGTATCACCGGCGAAGGCAGCGTCGACCTCTCCGCGCAAGAGCCGCCGAAGCTGGCGTTGGTAGGATAGCCCTCTCCCGCTTGCGGGAGAGGGAGGAGCCGCGAAAGCGGCGGAGGGTGAGGGCATGTTCGACGGACCCTCACCCCGGCCCTCTCCCGCAAGCGGGAGAGGGAGGTAAGCTCAAGCCATCCAGAAGCCGTCGCGGTTGACGAGGCTGGTGATGTGCGCGTTCTGCTCCTCGTCCATGTCAGCTTTGAAGCTCGGGAAGACCTGCTCTTCCTCCATGTGCGCGTGGCTGGAGACGAGCTGGCGGAACTCGCGCACCTTCTCGAGCCAGTTGGATGCATCCGGACCCATCTCGTTCAATTCGAAGATGAAGGTCTTGATATAGCCGTGCTCACCTTCGAGATGGTCGGCGTCGGCGGCTTCGTTGGCCTCGCGGAGCGCCGGATAGACCACCATCTCTTCCTGGTGCGCGTGCTTGTCGAGCGCGTGCGTCAGCTTCATCAGCAGCATCTCGCGCTTGAACGTCTGGGTCTCGTCGGTGGCGAGCATCTTGTCGAAGAGGGCGAGCGCCATGTCGTGTTCGGCGGCGAGAATCTCGTCCCAGTCGCCCGCGGCCGCTTCCATGCCCTGCATGATGAACTTGCGGCCGTAGTTCGCGGCCATGCCGATGGCGACGCCGGCGAGGGCGGCGCCAAGCACCGGAGCAGCGCCTTCGCCCCACGAAAATGCGCTTCGGCTGCCGCCGCCGCGATTGCCGGAAGAGGTGCGATTCGATGAGCGGCTTTGGGTACGCGTGGGCATGGACTCCTCCTTGGCTGGAATTGCGCGATTCAACGGTTGGAGGAGGGGCGGCGTTCCGGTCGCGGGCGGTGCAAAACCACCGCTCGGCGCATGAATTTCAGAAGCCGTTCGAGGGCTGCTCGAGCAGCTGTGCCGGAGGCGGAGGCTGCGCTTGATTTTGAGGTTCGGTTGGGGCCTGCTCAGGCACGCTCAGCGGCTCGGTC
>DATEIK010000189.1:0-7758 GCA_035279065.1 Sphingomicrobium sp.
CGACCCGGCGGTCGTCGGGCGGTCGGTAGTGATCGATGGCGACCGCAGCGAAATCGTCGGCGTACTGCCCCGCGGCTTCGTCGGCCCGATGGGCGATGCGAATCTCTGGTTGCCGCTCGACCTGAGCGGGACGCTCGCAGACCCGGTGCAGGCGCGGAAGCAGCACTGGCTCGGCCTGATCGGCCGACTGAGGCCTGAGACGACGCCGGAGGCCGCGGAGCGCGAGCTGCTCGCGCTCGCAGCCGATCTCGCGCGCGAGCATCCGGAAGGGCAGACCGGCTTCTCGATCCGGTCGGTCTCGCTCCGCGACGACATGGTCGGCGAGACGCGGACGCCGTTGATCGTCCTGATGACGAGTGCGGCGCTGGTTCTCCTCATCACCTGCGCCAATCTGGCCGGCGCGTTCCTCTCGCGTACGATCTCGCGCCGGCGGGAGTTCGCGGTCCGCCTGGCGCTGGGCGCGGGCCGCGGCCGCCTGATCCGACAGTTGCTGACGGAAAGCACGCTGCTCGCCGCCACGGGAGGGCTCGTGGGCGTCGCGCTCGCGATGGGTGGGCTCGCGCTCCTTCGGGGCCTGGCACGGTCCGCCCTGCCCGCCTACGCCGAGGTCGCGCTGGACCCGGGCGCCCTGCTGTTCGCGTTCGCGCTCGCGCTCGCGACGGGCCTGGCGTTCGGCCTGGCGCCCGCCGTGGCGGTCGGTCGCGCCAATCCGCAGGGGACGCTTCGTGACGAGAGCCGCGGCTCCAGCGAAAGTCCTCGTTCGCGGCAGCTGCGCGGGGCGCTGGTGGCCGCGCAGATCGCGCTCTCGGTGAGCCTGCTGGTCGGGGCCGGGCTGCTGGTCCGAAGCCTGCGCGCGATGACGACCGCGCCGCTCGGATTCGAACCTGCCGGCGTGCTCGCCGCAACGATCCAGCTTCCACCGGCCCGGTACGGCACGACCAGTGCGCGGATCCGCTTCTTCGAGCGCCTCGAGGAGCGCGTCCGCGCCCTGCCAGGCGTGACGCAGGTCGGCACCGCCAGCGAGCTTCCGTCGCCCAACATGAACCGCAATGCCCTCACCATCGAGGGCGTCGCCTGGCCGGGTCGCGATGACCAGCCGTTCATCCCGCAGGTCAGCGTCTCGCCGGACTACTTCCGCACGATGCGGATCGCGCTGCGCGACGGCCGGACCTTCGATGCGGGCGACGTGGAATCGTCTCCGCCGGTGATCGTGATAAGCGAAGCGATGGCGAAGCGGTACTGGCCGAACGGCGGTGCGATCGGGGCCCGCGTGCGGCTCGGGCCCAATACGGCTACGACATGGGGCGAGGTGATCGGGATCGTGGCCGATGTCCGCAACGACCCTGCTCGTCCGACGCCGGAGCCGATGGCGTACTCGTCGAGCCGGCAGGAGACCTATGGCGCCCGGACGTTCCTCATCCGGACCACCGGCGATCCGCTCGGGCTGGTGAAGCCGGTGCAGAGCGCAATCGCCGCGCTCGATCCCGCGCTGCCGCTCTACGCGGCGACCCCGCTCGAGACCGTCCTTGCCGACGGGCTGTCCGGCCGACGGCTGCCGGTGCTGCTGCTGACGGCATTCGGCGTTCTGGCGCTGCTGCTGGCGTCCGTGGGCGTGTACGCGATGTTCGCGGCCATGGCCAGCGCGCGCGAGCGTGAGTTCGGGGTCCGGATGGCGCTCGGATCGAGTCGAGGGGCCATCGCGGCCCTCGTCCTCCGGCAGGGAGCGGCCTGGATGGTGGCGGGCCTTGCGGCCGGCGGGGTCGGTATCCTGGTCGTCGCGCGCCTCCTCCGGACACTCCTGTATGGAGTCAGCCCGTTCGATCCGCTCGCGCTGGGCGTGGCGATCGCGACGCTGATCGTCTGCGCGGCGGTCGCGCTGCTCGTGCCGGTACGTCGCGCGACCCGGGTGGACCCGATTTCGGTGCTCCGCTAGCCCAATGCCCTCGCAGGGGCTGCGAGGGCGCCACTCAGATGCCTAAGAGTGCGGAGGACGTCGGCGCCCTGTCTGCTGCATGCAGTGATTGGGCGGCCAGGCCCGCATCACTGGGGGCACACAAGTTCGCCGTCGAAGTGATCCCCTTCGTGCAACACATAGTGCGGCGGCGCCTGAGGGCCCGACCCCTCGACTTGCAGCGTGACATCGACCGACCGAGCGACGGCGTCGCGCGTTCCCGACAGCACGGCATCGCGCAGCGGCCCGAGGTAGAGCCCGCCGTCTGGGTAGGCCTTGCCGCGTACGCTGAAGCCGCCTGTGCCCTCGATCCGAACGGCCTCACGCGTGATGAAGTATCCCCCGCACCCGAGATTGAGCTGCACGCCGACGCGCGTGGCAAGCAGCTCCACCGGCTCAAGCGCCGAGCCGAACGACCCGACGAGCACGGCGGGATCCGGGCCAAGGGAGTCTGCGCTGCACGCGGCGAGGGTCAGCGACAGGGCGGTGCCGAGGGCGATCCGACGCATGGGATACTCGCCGCGAGAAGGATGCGTAGGAGACGCGATGACCGGATCACCGACCACAGCGCGGGGCAGCCTGATGCCCTCGCTTCAGCTGCAAGGGCGCCTATCAAATCTCAGAAGTACGCAAGAGCTGGGCGCCCTCGTCTGCTGCATGCAGTCATCAGACGTCCGGCGCTGGGTCATCGGCTAGCACGCGGTGCGGGCGAGGGTGCGATGTGACCCGCGCTCGCGTTTGATCGTCCAGCCGAGCCGCAGGAGCGCCGCCAGCACGCGGCGGGCCTTCGCGGCCGGCCACTCGCTCACGCGGCTTGAAAGTGCAGGTCGAGGAGTTCCGGGGCGGCTTCGCTGTGCTCGAGGCGATCGGCAGGCGCCAACCACATGCCTAAGACTGCCTGGAACGCCGGCGCCCTCGTCGGCTGCATGCAGTGAATAGGCAGCGCTTGCACCAATGTCAGTTCTGACATATCTTCCCCTATGACCCCGACCGACAAGCCCTTCGCCTGGCTCCACGGCGAGGTCAAGACGCCACCCTTTTCCGCCGCCGCCCGCCTGGAAGCCGGCCTCCTGCTGCGGCAACTGCAGCAGGGCGTGCGGCTCGGCCTGCCGCACTCGCGGCCGATGCCGTCGATTGGCCGGCGCTGCCACGAGCTCCGGATTCCGGATGCGGACCAGACGTGGCGCCTCATCTACCGCCTCGACCCGGATGCCGTCGTGATCGCCGAGGTGTTCAGCAAGAAGACCGCAGCGACGCCTGCACGTGCTTGCCACCTGCCAGCGGCGGTTGCGTGCTTACGATGCCGTGGCCCGCGACTCCAAGGAGGATCGATGAACAAGACCAAGCGTGCGCACCTCGCGGCGGCCGGCTGGCGTATCGGCTCGGCGGCTGATTTTCTCGAGCTGAGCGCCGAAGAAGCCGCCTTTGTCGAGACCAAGCTGGCCCTGAGCGAGAGCCTGCGGGCCCGCCGCGCGGCGCAGCACCTGTCGCAGGCGGCCCTCGCCAAGCGACTCAAGTCGAGCCAGTCGCGTGTGGCCAAGATGGAGGCCGCCGACCCCACCGTGTCCGTCGATTTGCTCCTGCGGGGGCTCTTCGCGCTCGGCGCCACCCCGAAGGACGTGGCGAAGGCCCTGCGCACCCGGCGCGCCACGGTCGCTGCCTAATGCCCTCGCATGAGCTGCAAGGGCGCCATCCAAAATCTCAACCGGACGCAAGACGCCGGCGCCTTTGTCGGCTGCATGCAGTGATCAGGCAGGCGCTGCCGGCACTTGCCCGGAAGGATCTCATCTTGTACAATATGTCTGTACAAGTCATCCGGGAGGCCCTGTGAGCATCAAAGTCAGCTATAGCCATGCCCGCGAACATCTTGCGGAAATCTGGAATGCCGTCGAGGATAGCCGCGACGTCGCGGTCATCCAGCGCCGGGGCCACGAAGACATGGCGCTCATCCCGGCCGAGGAACTCGCCAGTCTGCGCGAGACGGCCTATCTGCTCCGCTCGCCGCAGAACGCCGCGCGGCTCTTGGCGGCGCTGACCCGCGGGCGCCGCGGCGGGGCGCGCGCGCAAGACCTCAGCGCCCTGCGCCGTGAACTCGGCCTCGACGCCCCCGCGTAGGGCGCGTCGGACCCCGCGATGGCCTCGACCAAACGGGTAGCGGCACTCCAGGACGAGTTTCGCGAGGATCTCCGCTACTGGGTGGACACCAACCGGAAGACCGCGTTGCGCGTGCTCGATCTGATGGAGGCCATCCTCCGCGACCCGTACGCGGGCCTCGGCAAGCCTGAGCACTTGAAACACCTCGGTGGCAACGTCTGGTCGCGGCGCATCAATGAGGCGGATCGCCTCGTGTACGAAGTGTTCGCGGACCGTGTTGAGTTCCTCCAAGCCCGCTACCACTACTAGTTGCGCACCCTCACCGACCTCGACCGTCGTGCCTGCCTAATGCCCTCGCATCAGCTGCGAGGGCGCCATCAATATCTCAAATGCAATCGAACGTCGGTGCCCTTGTCGGCTGCATGCAGTGATTAGGCCGTTCATTCCCGGAGCTACGGCGCGAACATCTCCGCGAGACGCGCCAGGACGGTCTCGACCGTGGCCGGGCTCAGGGCGCCGAGCCGGCGCACGAGCCGCTCGTGATCCACCGTGCGGAGCTGGTCCAGCACCACGTGTCCCTTCTTCTGCTGGAACTGGCACCCGACGCGGAACGGGTACGGATGCCCCCCGGTGGTCATCGGGGCCACGATCGCGGTCCGGAGGTGCTGGTTCAGCTCGTCCGGCGACACAATCACGCAGGGGCGGGTCTTCCGAATCTCACGCCCCAGCGTGGGATCGAGGGCGACGAGATAGACCTCCCCGCGCCGTGGCCCCCGTGGGGCTACCACGTCCACTCCGTCTCGTCGAACCGGGTGGGCGTGGGGGCGTCGAGCTGATCCTCGTCCCGGGCTCGTGCGGCGGCGGCCGCCTCGGCCCACGTGGCGCGGGGCGCCGTGGCCGGGGTGATGATGATGCGGCCGCTCTCGGCGGAGACATCGACCTCCTCGGGGAGGCCGGCCTGCTCGAGGAGCGGCTTGGGGATCCGGACGCCCTGGGAGTTGCCGATCCGGACGATGCGGGTCTTCATGGAGCCTCCTTGGCGGTAGCTACAATGTAACTACGCCTGGACCCACCCGCAACCGAGCCTCTGAGAACGGCCTAATGCCCTCGCATCAGCTGCAAGGGCGCCAACCAAATCTCAACCGGAGGCAAGAGCTTGGCGCCCTTGTCGGCTGCATGCAGTGATCAGACAGCGCGAGCCCGGGACGGCCGCCACTGCATGGCCAGCTTGCGGCCCGACGCGGCGCAATCCCGGAGATACAGATTGATGAGCGTCTGATAAGGAACCTCCGTCTCATCCGCGAGCTCCTTGAAGTACGCAATCGTCGGTTCGTCCAGGCGGATCGTCACCGGCCGCTTCAGGCGCTTGGCGTACGGATTGGGCCGAGCCTTCGAGAAATCGTATTCCTTCTTCATGGTGTCCACCTTTCGGCATATTGGCGCTGCTCGGCGGCCGTGGCTCGGCGCGCCGAGATGAGTCGAATCGTATCGCCGCCTTGGCGATAGCAATGCACCACTAGGAGGAGCCGGAGCGCGCTGCTCAATCCGACAATATCTCAAACCTGCTGGAACGTCGGTGCCCTTGTCGGCTGCATGCAGACGATTAGGCCGCGACTTCGATGACGGTCGCGTACGAGTGCGGCGCCGGGACCGCTTCACCCTCGGCCCGCAGGCCCTCGAGGTGGAACTCCACCGCGGCCTGCATGGTCCGCTCGACCTCCTCACGGGTGGCGCCCGTGGCAATACAGCCGGGAATGTCGGGCGAGTAGGCGGAAAAGCCCGTGGTGACCTGCTCAATCACGATGAGGACTTTCATGGCTTGAGCCCTGCCTGCTTGAGGATGCTGTTGAGGGTGCCGGGGGCGACATCATCGTTCGGGCTGCCCGCGACGGTGACCAGGCCGCGCTTTGTGGGATGCTTGAACTGCTGATGGCTCCCGCGCGTGCGTGCGAGGTACCAGCCGTCATCGGCCAGAAGGCGAAGCACGTCACGAATCTTCATGGATCAACGATGCGTTGCCCCGCGGACATCGGCAAGCCGACGCGGCCTAATGCCCTCGCATCAGCTGCAAGGGCGCCAATCATATCTCAAACGAACGCAAGAGCTGGGCGCCCTCGTCGGCTGCATGCAGTGATTAGGCCCCAGGTTCCGGTCAGCTTGCGTGCGGGAGGGGTGCGACCTCTTTGAGGAGCCGATCCTTGAGCCGGTCGCGCTCGACCTCGAGCTCGTAGCCGGTCTGGAGGTTGAGCCAGAACCGCTCCGAGGTGCCAAAGAACCGCGCCAGCCGGAGCGCCGTATCCGCCGAGATGGCCCGCTTGCCGTGGACGATCTCGTTGATGCGCCGGGCCGGGACGCTGAGACTCTTGGCCAGCCGGTACTGGGTGACCTCGAGCGGCTTGAGGAAGTCCTCGAGCAGGACCTCCCCGGGATGAATCGGGGGCAGGCGGCGGGGGGTCATGGGATCCTCCTAGTGGTAGTCCACGATCTCGACATCGAAGGCGTCGCCGTCGTGCCAGCGAAAGCAGACCCGCCACTGATCGTTGATGCGAATGCTGTATTGGCCGGCTCGCGCACCCCGGAGCGCTTCGAGCCGGTTCCCGGGCGGGACCCGGAGATCGTCCAGGCGCGTGGCGGCGTCGAGTTGGACGAGCTTCCGGAGGGCCACCCGCAGCAGCGTCGGCGGCAGGCGGCGCACCGCCTCCCGGTGGAACAGGCGCTCCGCCTCCTTCCCGACGAAGCTGCGAATCATCCCCCATAGTAACGCCACGCGTTACTAGTGTCAAGCCGATCGCCGGTGGGGCCTAATGCCCTCGCATCAGCTGCGAGGGCGCCAATCAATTACTCAAACGTTCGCAGGACGCCGGCGCCCTCGTCGGCTGCATGCAGTGATTAGGCGCCAGGGCTGCTGGACCGGTTCATTACTCGATCAAACCGACGCAGACCCCCACAGGTCAACGCGGCGAATCGCGTCGTATCGTACACCACGAGGCTGTCCAGCCGCAGGCTATCCGCGAGTGAGTGGGCTTGCTGGTATCCGCGTCGGCACGTCCGGCGCGCCACGGTGTCGGCGGCCAACTCTGCATCCTGGTGCCGGTAATACAAGATCTGACTGGAATCCTGTTCTGCCTTGGTCGGCTCGCGCGCCCGACCATCCGCCTCGATCCAGAACTCGCGGAAATCAGATCCCGGCCAAGCGTCTACGGAGATGCTGTAACAGCCGGGCGTGAGCGGTCGCGCGGGGACATTCACGGCAAAGCCCGGAATCGCCTCACCATAGTGGAGGCGCCCGACAACGGGCGGCTCCTTCCAGTGCGCCTCGGAAAGCCTCGTAGACCACAACGTATCAGCCCGGAGCTTTCGGAGATCTGGCGTATATCCACTGCACTGGGCTACTACTACCCGCCCGATCGGCTCCGCCTCCGTACCGCCCCGCCTCGTGGCGAGGCCGAAGGCCAGTCGGTCTGCCGTCGACCCGGGCAAGAGCCAAACACGGTACGGCGCGGGGCAACCCGCCAATAGAAACAGCAGCACCGTACTAAGGGCCGCGATGCGGCACCGCATGAGCATTCGCAACCTCACGGGTGTGGCGCCTAATGCCCTCGCATCAGCTGCAAGGGCGCCATTCAAATCTCAGCAGGACGCAAGACGCCGGCGCCCTTGTCGGCTGCATGCAGTGATTAGGTGACACGAGCGCGGATCTCCGTTGCGTCGGC
>DATEIK010000190.1:0-4762 GCA_035279065.1 Sphingomicrobium sp.
TACGGAACCTATAGCATTTTCCAGGTTCCACGTCGCCTCTATGAGGCGTGGAAAGTCACAAAAAACGTAGGAAAATCAAAGAAAAGGGTGGTGGACGCACTAGGGCTCGAACCTAGGACCCGCTGATTAAGAGTCAGCTGCTCTACCAACTGAGCTATGCGTCCACTGCCGTTTCGGCGGATGCTCCGGCGGTCACATCGCGCCTTGAGCGGCGGCGCCGGTAGCATGGGCGAGGGTGGGGCGCAACCGCGGGAATTCAAGCGAGCCGCGACACGGTCCGCTGCTGCCGCTCGAGCGCCATCAGCAGCCCCAGGCACAGCATCACGGTCATCACCGCCGAGCCGCCGAAGCTGACCAGCGGCAGCGGCACGCCGACCACGGGCGCAAGCCCCATGACCATCATCAGGTTGATCGAGACGTAGAAGAAGATCGTCGCCGACAGCCCCGCCGCGGTCAGCTGGGCGAAGCGGGTGCGGGCGTTGGCGCTGACCCGCATCCCCCAGCGGATCACCGCCGCGAACGCGAGGATCAGCAGGACGCCGCCGGCGAGGCCCCATTCCTCGGCCATGGTCGCGAACACGAAGTCGGTGTGGCCTTCGGGCAGGTAATCAAGGTGGCTCTGACTCCCGTGCAGGAAGCCCTTGCCCCAGATGCCGCCCGAGCCGATCGCGATCTTCGACTGGGCGATGTGATAGCCGGCGCCCAAGGGATCGCTTTCGGGATCGAGGAAGACGTCGATCCGCTTCCTCTGGTAGCCGTGGAGCATGCCGTAGGCGATCGGCGCCGCAACCGCGACCGCTGCCGCGGGGGCGATGAAGATCCACAGCGGCAGGCCGGCGAGGAACATCACCGTGATCCCGCACAGCACGACCATGATGCAGGTGCCGAGGTCGGGCTGGACGAGGATCAGGAAGGCGGGGACGCCGAGCAGCACGAACGCCGGCCAGATCGCGCGCCACTTGCGGATCTCGCCCGCCGGAACGAGCTCGTAGAAGCGGGCGAGGGTGAGGACGATCGCCGGCTTCATGAACTCCGACGGCTGGAGGCGGATCGGTCCGAGGTCGAGCCAGCGCTGCGCGCCCTTGCCGACGAAGCCCAGCATCTCGACGCCGATGAGCATGATCAGCGTCACGCCGTAGATCGGGAAGGCGAGCGACTTGATTGTCGCTTCATTGAGCCACGACATGGCGATGGCGACCGCAAGAAAGCCGAGGAACACGATCGCCTGCTTGACCGCCCACGGCTGGGCCGAGCCGCCAGCCGCCGAATAGAGCACGACCAGCCCGAACAGCGCGATCCCCGCGACCAGAAAGATCAAGCGCCACGGCAGCCGCGCGAGCGGCTTCGGGATGATGGCGGAGGTGATCATGCGCCGGCGAGCGCGGCGGACTTGAAAGCCGCAAGCTGGCGAGCGTTGCGCTCGGCCAGCGTGCCGCCCCATTGCTCCTCGAGTGGAGCGAGGGCGGCGAAGGCCTTCTGCTTGTCGAACAAATAGGTCATCGAGTCGCGAACGATCGGTGCCGCGGCCGAAGCGCCAAAGCCGCCATGCTCGATGATGCAGCCGATCGCGTAACGCGGTTTGTCGGCCGGCGCGAAGGCGATGAACAGCGCGTGGTCGCGGAGTTTCCAATTGCCCTGATGGCCGCGCGAGACGAGCTTGTAGACCTGCGCCGTGCCGGTCTTCCCCGCCATCAGGACTCCGTCGAGCGGAAGCTTGGAGGCGACGGCTGTGCCCTGGCCGTTCACCACTCGGGTCATCCCTTCGCGGATGATCTGCAGATGCTCTGCATCGACGCTGAGGTCGGGGATTGGCTTGCGCGGCCCGGCCATGAGCAGCCGCGGTTGCAACAGCTTCCCCGATGCCAGCCTCGCCGGCATCACCGCGAGTTGAATCGGATTGATCAGCACATAGCCCTGGCCGATCGAGGTGTTGGCCGTATCATAGCCCTGCCACTTCCGGTGGTATTTCTCCTCCAGCCATTTCGGGTTCGGCATCGTGCCGAAGCGCTGGGCCGGGATGGGCAGGTCGAACTCCTCTCCGTAGCCGAGATAGTTCACCATTTCGGTCGTCTGCTGCGGGTTGGTCTGCAGCCCCATCGACCAGAAATAGGCGTTGCAGCTCTTCTCGATCGCGGCGCGCATGTCGACGGTCCCGTGCGCGTCGTCATCGCTGAAGTACCGATTGCCAATCTGGACGCCGCCAGAGCAATGATACTTCCGGTTCGGGTCGAGGCCCTGCTTGAGGAAACCGAGCGCCATCGCCGGCTTGATCGTCGATCCCGAAGGGTAAAGCCCCTGCGCGACCTTGTTCAGGAGCGGGATGTGGTCGTTCTCCGACAGCATCTTCCACTCGGTCCGCCCGATGCCTTCGCTGAAGCTGTTCGGGTCGAACGCCGGCATCGACACGTAGGCGAGGATGTCGCCGCTCGCGACGTCGATCGCGACCAGCGCGCCCGACTGGTCTCCCATCCGCCGCGCCGCATATTGCTGCAGCCCCTCGTCGATCGTCAGCTGGACGGTCTGGCCACTGCGGTCCGGCTTGGGATCCAGCTCCTTGACCAGCTTGCCGCGCGCCGTGACTTCGACGCGTTGTCCTCCCGGCGTGCCGCGAAGATAAGGCTCGAGCGTCTTTTCGAGACCCTGCTTGCCGACCTTGAAGCCGGGGATCAGCAGGAGCGGGTTCTTGTCTTCGGCCTCATATTCCTTGGCATTGGCGCTTCCGACATAGCCGACGAGGTGGGCGACGGCGGGCCCTTCCGGATAGTAGCGTGAAAAGCCGCGCGTGGCCTGGATACCCGGCAAATCGGGCAGCCGGACGGTGACCGCGGCATATTGCTCATAGGTGACGTTCTCGGCGACCTGGACTGGCCGGAATCCACGAGATTCGGACAGTTCTTGCCGGACCCGGTCCACTTCGTCCGGCTCCAGCTGCAGCAGCTTCGCGACCTCGGGGACGATGTCCCGGTCTTTCTCGAGCTGCTGGGGGATGATGTCGACGCGGAAACTGGCCTGGTTGATCGCGATCGGCTTGCCGTAGCGGTCGATGATCCAGCCGCGCCGCGGCGGCACCGGAATCAACTGCACCCGGTTGCTTTCGCTCAGCAGCTGGTATTTCGCGTTCTGCGCGACCGACAGCCAGCCCATGCGGCCGATCAGCAGGGCGCCGATCCCTGCCTGCGCCCCGCCGAGCACCAGCATTCGCCTCGAAAAGGTGATCGACTGGTGGGTCGCGGTGAGGCGGATCGGCTTCATCGGCCGAGCCTCCACGCGTCGATCCGCGATACGAGCCATGCGCTAAGCGGAAAGACGCAGACCGCGATGGCCAGCGGCGGCAGCATCATGGTGAAGGGCACCCGCGCTCCGACGAGAGACGCCAGGCGCCATTGCAGCCATTCGTCGATCGCGAGCAGCACTGCGGCCAGCACCCATTCAATCCAATAGTCGCGCCACATGGTCCGGCGGTCGATCAGGTCGAGCGCAAGCATCGTCGCGCTCCACAAGGCGATTGAAAAGCCTATCGGATATCCCGTGAACAGGTCGTTGACGAACCCCAGCGCGGCGGCCCACCACGGCGGCCACGGGTCGGAGCGCAGCAGCCGCCAGCTGATCAGCACCAGGAACCCGAAATCGGGATACCAGCCGGCGGTGGTGACGATCGGCAGCGCGGCGAGGAGCGAAGCGAACACGACCGTCGCGGCGGGCACGAAGGCGGCAAGGCGCGACGGACCCTTGCCGATGCGGCGCGGCTGAGCGAGCGCGGCGCGGACCATCTAGGGCGCGCTCTCTTCCGCCGAGGCCTCGTCAGCGCTCGCCGCCGGCTCGAACGGCGCCTCGACGATGGCAAAGCTGATGTTCGCCGGGTCGGCGAGGGGGACGGCGACCGCGCCGTCGTCGTCGAGCTTCACGATCCGCGCAATCGGAACCAGCGGCGGATAGAGCCCGCCGGTGCCCGAGGTGATGATGATGTCGCCGCGCTTGAACGGGTTGCGCCCGACTTCGAGCGGGCGGACGTCGATCGTGCCGTCGCCGCGGCCCTGCGCGATGACGGCGATGCCGCCGCGCAGCAGCCGCGCGGGGACGATGTTCGCCCGATCGGACACGAGGAGGACGCGCGAGGCGAGCGCCCCGGTATCGATGATCCGGCCGACGAGCCCGTCCGCGGCCCTGACCGGCATCCCGACGCGGACGCCGTCGTTGGACCCGACCGACAGGATCGCAAAGCGGCGGGGGCTGTTGAACGAGGAGCCGACGATGCGCCCGGCGGCGATCGCGTCATGGGTTTGCTCGCGCAGCTGCAGCGCGGCCTTGAGCTGGCGGTTCTCCTGGACGATCGCCTTGGCTTCGACCATCCGGCGCAGCATCGCGCGCCGCTCGCGCTTCAATTCGCCGTTCTGCGATGCCGCGTCCCAATAATCGCTCGCTCCCGAGACCAGCCCGGTGGCGGTCGCGGTCACTTCATGCAGGCCCGAGGCGATCGGCCCGGTCACGTCGAGCGCCGCTCCGCGCACGCCGTTGAAGGTCGCCGGCGCGACCAGCGACAGCACCAGCAGGAACAGGCCGACGATGATCCCGGCGATGACTGCCAGGAAGCTGAAAAACAGCCCGTACTGGGCTCTTCGCGACCAGCCGGGACGCGCGGTCGCCACCGCTCAGCTCCGCTCTAAGCGGTCTGCAGCACGCCGCGGAACTGCTCTTCCTCGAGCGCGCGTCCAGTGCCGAGCGCAACGCAGGTCAGCGGGTCGTCGGCAACCGTGACGGGAAG
>DATEIK010000191.1:0-3602 GCA_035279065.1 Sphingomicrobium sp.
CGCCGCCGCGGCGATGCCGCCGGACACCGGCGCATCGAGGAAGTCGAAGCCCCTCGCCGCCATCTGCGCGCCGACCTCGCGGGCGCTGTCGACGTCGATCGTCGAACAGTCGATCAGCAGCGCGCCCGGCTTGGCATTCGGCGCGACATCGTCGTTGTAGACGGCGCGCACATGCTTGGCAGCGGGGAGCATGGTGATGACGACGTCCGCGTCCTTCACCGCCTCCGCCGCCGATCCAGCGGCACTGCAACCGGCTTCGTTCGCCTTCTGCACCGCGTCGGGAACGAGGTCGAACGCGCGGACCTCATGGCCGGCCTTGGCCAGGTTCGGCGCCATCCCGCCACCCATGTGGCCGAGGCCGATAAATGCAATCTTCGCCATTCTCAGCGACCCTTCCAGTTGCCCGGACGCTTCTCGACGAACGCGGCCATGCCTTCCTTCTGATCCTCGGTGCCGAACAGCCCGTGGAACAGCCGCCGCTCGAAATTGATGCCCTGCGCGAGCGGAAGCTCGAGCGCGGCGTTGACCATTTCCTTGGTCGCGATGGCAGCGAGCGGCGGCATCGCGGCGATCGCCTCGGCGGTCTTCATCGTCTCAGTCATGAGCTCGTTCGCGGGCACGACCCTGGCGACCAGCCCCGATCGCTCGGCCTCGGCCGCGTCCATCATCCGCCCGGTCAGGCACATTTCCATCGCCTTGGCCTTGCCGATCGCCTGGGTCAGTCGCTGCGAACCGCCCATCCCGGGCGTGACGCCGAGCTTGATCTCGGGCTGGCCGAACTTCGCGCTGTCCGCAGCGATGATGAAATCGGCCATCATCGCCACCTCGCAGCCGCCGCCGAGCGCATAGCCGGCGACCGCCGCAATCCATGGCTTGCGTGTCGCGGTGACCTGCTCCCAGCCCGCGAAGAAGTTGGAAGAGTACATCTCGGCAAAACCCTGGCTCGACATTTCCTTGATGTCGGCGCCGGCCGCGAACGCCTTTTCCGAACCGGTGAGCACGAGGCAGCGTTGCGACGTATCGGCGTCATAGGCCGCGAAAACCTCGATCAATTCCCTGAGCACGGTCGAGTTGAGTGCATTCAGCGCCTGCGGCCGGTTCAACGTCACCAGCGTCACCGCGCCGCGCCTCTCGACCAGGATGGTTTCGTAGTCAGACATCCACAATCCTTTTCGTCACCCCGGCCTTGAGCCGGGGCCTGCCTGCCTTCAAGCCGCCCAAGGAAAAGGCGGGTCCCGGGTCAAGCCCGGGATGACGGTTCGAAACCGTCAAAAGTCGAACGGCCGCCACTGCTCCTCGGGCGGCAGCGGCTCGAAGAATTTTTGCACGTCGGCATCGCCGATCACCGCCGGGTTGGTCGGCTGCCAGTTGGGCCGATTGTCCTTGTCGATGAGGAGCGCGCGCACGCCCTCCTTGAAGTCTGGGTGATGGATCAGGCGAACCATGATCCCGTATTCCATGCGCATCTCGTCGACGAAGTGCAGCTGGTAAGGGCTTTCGACCAGCAGCTTGAGGCTCACCTTGCACGCCATCGGCGATTTCTTGCGGATGATCTGCGCCTCGCGCGCGGCCCAGCCGTCGCCGATCTCGGCTTCGTCGTCGAGTGCCTGGAGGATCTCCTCCAGCCGGTCGGACGCGAACAAGCGGTCGATCTGCTTTAGGCGTGCGAGGATCGGAGCGTCGGGCACGTCCTCGGCCGACAGCTCGTCGAGGATCGCCTCGGTCCGGAACGGCTGGGCGATGATCCGTTCCTTGGCTTCTTCGAGCCGTTCGGAGGGGACGTAATGCGTCGCGAGCCTCAGCCCGAGGCACTCTGCGCCAGTCAGCCGGTCGCCGGTCAGCGCGAGATATTGCGCGAGTCGGCCGCGAAGCCGCGAGAGGTAACGCCCGCCGCCGACATCGGGAAAGATGCCAATGGTCGTCTCGGGCATGGCGAAGACGGTGCGCTCGGTCGCGACGCGGAAGCGGCACGGGCAGGCGATGCCGACGCCGCCGCCCATGGTGATCCCGTCCATGAAGGCGACGCCGGGCTTGGGGTAGGTATATTCGAGATGGTTCAAACGATATTCGTCGAAGAAGAAGGCGCGCGCCGCGGCCTCATGGCCCTCGACGTCCTGGCTGATGCCGACCACGTCGCCGCCGGCACAGAAGCCTCGCCCTTCGGCATGGTCGATGAGGATAATCCGTACGTCGGGATCGTCGCGCCAGTCGAGCAGCGCGGAGGCCATGTCGCGAACCATCTGGCGGTTGAGGCTGTGCAGGGTCCTGGGTCGGTTGAGCCGCAGCCGGCCGGCGAGGCCCTGCTTCTCGGTGATCACGTCCTTTGGCGTGGTCATCGCATCCATCAGGGCATCATCGCGTAGCGGCCCGGCGCCGGCTCGATCGGATCGTTGGGCGTGCGCGCCGCCACTTTCTTGCCGCTGCCATGGCCATCCAGCCACTTGGTCCACCACGGCCACCAGCTGCCCTCGTGCCGGGTCGCGGTTTCGAACCATTCCTGCGCCGTCTCGGGCCGCTGGCCGCTGGTCCAATAGCCGTGCTTGTTCGCGCTCGGCGGGTTGACGATGCCGGCGTTGTGCCCGGAGCCGCCTAGAATGAAGTCCGCGCCGAGGTGGCGCGCGCTCTGGTACACCGCTTCCCACGCCGACACATGGTCGTCCTTGAGCGCCAGCACGAGCATCGGCGTCGCGATGGCGGAGAGGTCGATAGCCACGTCGCCGACCTTGAAACCGGCCGGCTCCTTCAACCGGTTCTCGAGCAGCAGCTCGCGGTTGTAGCTCTTGAGGAATGCCGCCGGAATGCGCGCGCCATCCTCGAACCAATAGAGCAGGTCCGACGCCGGGGCCGGGCGGTCGAGCAAATAGTGATTCACCACGGAAGACCAGATGAGGTCGTTGGCGCGCATCGCCGCGAACAGCCGCTGGAGCTCGATGCTGTCGGCGAACCCCTGCGCTTCGAGATAATCCTCGAGCGCGCCCAGATGCGCTTCATGCACGAACGCGGACCAGTCGCGCATGTCGGAAAAATCGACCAGCGCGCCGATGAGGGTCGCCGAATTGACCTCGTCCGCGCGGCCTTTCGCCGCGAGCCAGGCGAGCGCGATCGCGGCGAGCGTCCCACCGAGGCAGAAGGAGAACAGGTCAGGCGCGTGGCCCGTGCGGCTCTTCACCTGGCCGACCGCCTCGACGATGCCGTCGAGCACATAATCGCCGACGCCCATGTCGCGGTGCTCGGGCCCAGGGTTGACCCAGCTGATGACGAACACGGTGCGGCCCTCGTCGACCAGCCATTTGACCAGGCTCTGCCGCGGTACGAGGTCGATCATGTAATAGCGGTTCACCAGTGGCGGCACGTAGAGTAGCGGCTCGGCGGCAACCTTGTCGGTCGTCGGCGTGTACTGGATCAGCTGGAACAGCCTGTTCTCATAGACGATCGATCCCGGCGTCGCCGCAATGGTCTTACCCTTCTCGAACGCATTGGGGTCGGTGCGGCGCTGGACGATGCCCTTGCCGCTGCCCACGTCCTCGAGGAGGTTCAGGAATCCCTGGACGAGGTTGGCGCCGCCGGTATCCTTGACCCGCTTCACCACCTCGGGATTGGTG
>DATEIK010000192.1:0-23902 GCA_035279065.1 Sphingomicrobium sp.
GAACAGCCGCGCAGCGGCAAGGCCCGCGCCGCCGGTGAGATCATCGGTGACGTCGGCGGGCTTGCGTTCAAGCGGTTCGGTTTCATCCAGCATAACATCGTCAGCCGCTGGAGCGAGATCGTCGGCGAACGCTACGCCAGGGCGTCGTCGCCCGAATCGATTCGCTTCCCGGCGGGAAGCAGGTCGGGCGGCGTCCTCACCCTGCTTGTCGATGGCGCCCACGCGCCGCTGATCCAGCATCTGGCGCCGCTGATCATCGAACGGGTCAACCGCTTCTTCGGCCATGCGGCGATCAACCGCATCGTCTTTCGCCAGGGCCGCCCGCCTGCGCTGCCCGCCAGGCCCGAGCGGCCGCAGCTCCGCGCGGTGCCCAAGGAATTGGGCGAAGGCCTGCGCGAAGTCGCCGATCCGGAGCTTCGGGCTTGCCTCGAGTCGCTTGCCGCGCGAATTGCCGCTACCAGCGGGCCGCCTTCGCTGTGGCAAGACGACGAAGCGCAAATCCCCGTGGTTGAACGGAGCAAGTGAACCCCATGAAGCCGACCCCATTTCTCGCCTGCGCGCTGGCCCTCGTCGCGGTCGCGGGCTGCAATTCCAAGCAGGGCGATGCCGCGACCAATGCCCCCGTCGATGCGAAGCCCGTGCCCCCGCCCAAGGGCGGCGACTGGTCGACCGTCGTCAGCGCGACGCCCGAAGGCGGCTTCCTCATGGGCAACCCCAACGCCAGGCTGAAGCTGATCGAATATGGCTCGCTCACCTGCCCGCACTGCCGCGAGTTCGATGAGAAGGGCGTTCCGCTGCTCATCTCCAACTACGTCAAGACGGGCCTGGTCAGCTGGGAATTCCGCAATTACGTCCGCGACGCGTTCGACCTCACCGCGTCGCTGATCGCGCGCTGCAACGGCGCGCAGAGCTTCTTTCCGCTGTCACGCGCCTTCTACAAGGACCAGGAGGTGTGGGTCGACAAGATCCGCAACACGCCGCAGGACCAGATCGAACAGCTCCAGAACTTGCCGCCGAACCAGCAGTTCGTCGAGCTCGCCAAGGTCGCCGATTTCCAGAACTGGGCGGCGGCGCGCGGCGTGCCGGTTGCCAAGACCAACCAGTGCCTGTCCGATGAGAATACGGTCAATCAGCTGGTCCAGATGACCAGCGACGCGACGACGCAATTCCCGGACTTCCCCGGCACTCCGACCTTTATCCTCAATGGCCACATGCTCGAAAAGACGGCGACCTGGGAGCAGCTCGAGCCGCAGCTTCGCGCGACGCTCGGCGAGCGCGGCTAGCCGAGGCGGCGGGGAACGCGATTGCGGATCAGGCGGCTCAAGCTCAGCGGCTTCAAAAGCTTCGTCGAGCCGGCTGAGCTCAGGATCGAGGCCGGACTGACCGGGGTCGTCGGGCCCAACGGCTGCGGCAAGTCGAACCTGCTTGAGGCAATCCGCTGGGCGATGGGCGAATCCAGCCCCAAGTCGCTGCGCGGCGGGGGCATGGACGACGTGATCTTCGCCGGCACGGCGACGCGGCCGCCGCGGGATTTCGCCGAGGTTTCCATCCTGCTCGAACGCGAAGCCAGTGCGGAGGATCGCGGCGGCGAGAGCGAAGTCACTCGCCGCATCGAACGAGGCGCGGGCTCGGCCTATCGAATCGACGGGCAGGATGTCCGTCAGAAGGACGTGTCGCTGCTGTTCGCGGACGCCGCGACGGGAGCGCATTCGCCGGCGCTGGTCAGCCAGGGCAAGATCGGCGCGGTGATTGCCGCCAAGCCGGTCGAACGCCGGCTGCTGCTCGAGGAAGCCGCCGGCATTTCGGGTCTGCACGCGCGGCGCAAGGACGCCGAGCAGAAGCTCCGCGCGACCGAGGCCAACCTCGCGCGGCTTGGCGAGATCCTCGGCGAGCAGGAGCAGCGTGCGGCGCAGCTTCGGCGCCAGGCGCGCGCGGCCGAACGCTACCGCAAGCTCAGCGACCAGATCCGCGGGCATGAAGCGCGGCTGCTGCACGCGCGCTGGCTCGAGGCCGAGCATGCCGCCGAGGCAGCGCGGGCCGAAGCCGAAACCGCGGCGAATGAAGTCACGACGATCCAGGCGGCGATCGCCGAGGCGAAGGCCGCGCACGACGCTGCGAACGCAGCGCTTGCCGAAAAACGCAATGCGCTCGGCGAAGCGCGCGAACAGAGTCATGAGCTTGCGCACCAGCTCGCCTCGGCGCGGGCGCGCCGCGACACCGTGGCGCGGCGGCTTGCCGAGCTCGAACGGCTCGACGCATCGTTGGCCGCCGACATCGGCCGCGAGGAATCGCTTAAAGGCGATGCCGCGCAGGCGATTGCGTCGCTCGACCAGGAACGCGGCGCGATTGAACAAAGGCTGGAAGATTCGGAAGCAAGTGCCGCGCGCCTGTCCGCCGAGCTGACCCGGCTCGAAGCGGTTTCGCGCGAGGCCGAGGCGGCGCTTGCCGAACTGCTCGCGCGGCAGGCGGCGATGCGCGCCGAGCGCCGGGTTGCGGAAGCCGCGCTGGAGGCGGCGCGCGCGCATCTCGCCCGGACCGAGCAGGAAAGCCAACGCCTGGCCGGCCAGCTGACAGCGCTTGGCAAGGGCGGCGAACATGCCGTGGCGCGCGATGACGCGGAGCGCCGCAGCCGCGCTGCCTCCGAGGCGCTGGCCCAAGCCGAAGAGCGGCGCGTCAAGGCCGAGCAAGGCCGAGACCATGCCGCCGAACAGCGCGACGCCGCCGAAAGCGCGCTGGCGACGGCACGCGCGGCATTGTCCGCCGCCAGGTCCGAGCATGACGCGCTGGCCCGCGCGCTCGAGCAAAGCGGAGGCGCGGCGATCGCCAGCCTCAAGGCCGATCCGGGATATGAGCGCGCGCTCGCGGCCGCTCTCGGCGAAGATGCCGACGCCGCGCTCGGCAACAGCGACGCCGCGCGGCGCTGGGAGGGCAGCGAACCGCAAAGCGGCGATCCGGCGCTTCCGGCTGGCGCCGCGTGCCTCGCCGATCATGCCGAGGCTCCGACGCAGCTGCTGCGCCGATTGCGCCAGGTTGCGGTGGTGGAGGAGGACACGGGCCAGCCGCTGGCGGTCGGTCAGCGGCTCGTGACCCGCGACGGTCGGCTGCGGCGCTGGGACGGATTCATCGCCGAGGGCGCGGGCGCCGCGGCGGCCGAACGGCTGCTGCGCGCCAATCGCCTCTCGGCGCTCGCGGCCGATCTGCCCAAGCTCGAAGCCGCGGTCGCAGCTGCACTTGGCGCGCGCGATCATATCCTCGGCGAGGTCGAGCGCTATCGCCGCGAGGCCGAGGAAGCACGCCATTCGGCGCTGTCAGCCGAGAAGGATGCACGCGACGCGGCGCGCGCGAGCGATGCGGCAGCGGCCGCGCTCGAACGGCTGGAGGCGCTGCGCGACGGTCTCGCCCAGCGCCAGGCGGATCTCACGCCGGTGCTCGACGCCGGGAGGGACGCGGTCGACGCCGCCGAGCGCGCGCTTGCCGAGCTGCCGGATCCGGCCGCGCTCGAACAGGAGGTACATGCCGCGCGCGACGCCGCCGCGGACGCCGCCAACCGTGTTGCCGACAAGCGCGCCGAGGCCGCGACCAAGGCGCGCGAGACGGCGGCCGACCGCGAGCGGCTGAGCAATGCCGGTCGCGAGCAAGGCGAATGGCGCAAGCGGCGGGCCGATGCCGAGCAGCGGCTCGCCCAGGCGATCGAGCGGCAGAAGGAGCTGGCGCTTGAGCGAGCGGGACTCCAGCAGGAGCCGGCCGAGCTCGACCGCGCGATTGCTGCGCTGGAGACGGCCAATTCCGAGAGCCAGGTCCGGGTCGGGCAAGCTTCGGCGGCGGAGCAAGACGCCGAACGCGCGGTGATCGAGGCTGGAGAGGCGGTTTCGGCGGCCAACGAGCGCTCGTCCGAAGCGCGCGAACGCCGCGCCGCGGCGTCGGCACGCGCCGACGCCCAGCAGGCGCGCAGCGCCGAGCTGGCGCACGGCTGCGTCGAAAAATTCGAATGCGTGCCGCAGCGCCTCGCGGAGAAGATCGGGTTCGACGAGACGGAGACGCGCGACCCGGACGTGGAGTCTGCCGCGCTCGAGCGCCTAATCGCCGAGCGCGAGCGGATCGGGCCGGTCAACCTCGTCGCCGAGCGCGAGCTTGCCGAACTCGATGAATCGCGAACCAAAGGCGCCGAGGAAGCCGAGGAACTCACCCAGGCGATCCATCGCCTGCGCGGCTCCATCGGCAATTTGAACCGCGAAGGCCGCGTCCGCCTGCTCGAAGCTTATGAAAAGGTCGACGGTCATTTCCGCCGCCTATTCACGACCCTGTTCGACGGCGGCCAGGCGCACCTCGAGCTGGTCGAGAGCGACGATCCGCTGGAAGCCGGGCTCGAGATCATGGCGCAGCCGCCGGGCAAACGCTTGTCCACGCTAACGCTCTTGTCGGGCGGCGAGCAGGCGCTGACGGCGATCGCGCTGATCTTCGCCCTGTTCCTGACCAACCCGGCGCCGATCTGCGTGCTCGACGAGGTCGACGCGCCGCTCGATGACGCCAATGTCGAGCGCTTCTGCGACCTTCTCGACCGGATGACCGGCGAAACCGATACGCGCTATTTGATTGTCACGCACAATGCGGTGACGATGAGCCGCATGCACCGGCTTTACGGCGTGACGATGATCGAAAAGGGCGTCAGCCGCCTGGTTTCGGTCGATCTCGGCGGCGCCGAGACCCTCCTCGCCGCTGAATAGCAAAACAAAAGTCCGCGCTTCCGCAACGGCTTACAGGCTCGGCGGGCGTTTCCCTGTACGATGCTATTGCGAATGAGTATCATTAACGCTAGCCAACGTACATGAACAGGGTTTGGATCATCCCCTTCGTCGGGGTTAGCTTGTGTGTCGGCGCTCCGGCGCGGGCGGAGGAGGCGGCAGCGCCTGGCATCGCCGCAAGCGCGGAGATCGTCGTCACCGGCGAACGCATCAAATATGGCGTCAAGCGCACCAGCACAGCGACCAAGACCGACACCGACCTCAAGGACATTCCCCAGGCGCTAAGCGTGGTTTCGAGCGCCCAGATCGAGGACCAGCAGCTGCGCTCGGTCGGCGACCTGCTGCTCTTCGTCCCGGGCGCATCCTACAACAGCGGGGAGGGCAACCGCGACACGATCGTCCTGCGCGGTAACAGCAGCACGGCGGACTTCTTCGTCGACGGGGTGCGGGACGACGTCCAATATTTCCGCGACTTTTACAACATCGACCGGGTCGAGGTGCTGAAAGGCCCCAACGCGATGATCTTCGGCCGCGGCGGGGGCGGTGGCGTCGTCAACCGCGTGCTCAAGCGCCCGACGCTGACCAGCGCCCGTGCGCTCGCCGTCTCCGGCGATGGCTTCGGCGGCGTCCGCTTGACTGGCGATGCCGACCAGGCGCTGGGCAATATCGGAGTCCGCGTGAACGTGCTGTACGAGGACGGCGACAGCTTCCGCCATCACGTCGACTTGAAGCGCTACGGCATCAACCCGACCGTCGCGATTGTCGCTGGCCCCGCGACACGCATCGACCTCGGCTACGAACATTTCCACGACCGCCGCACCGCCGATCGCGGCGTTCCGTCGCTGGCCGGCGAGCCAGTCGAGGGCTTCACCCGCGCCTTCTTCGGCGACCCGGACAAGAGCTTCGCCCATGCGAACGTCGACATGCTGACGCTAGGCCTGGAGCACGAGCTTGCCGACGGCCTGACGCTCAGGAACCACACGCTGCTCGGCGACTACGACAAATTCTACCAGAACATCTTCGCCGGCAGCGCCGTACTTCCAGCCACTGGCGCGCTGCCCGAGCGGGTGCGCCTCAGTGCCTACAACAATCGCAACGACCGGCGGAATTTGTTTAGCCAGACCGACCTGGTGTGGGAGAACCGTCTCGGCGGGATCGACCAGACCCTGTTGTTCGGCTTCGAGCTCGGCCGCGAGAAATCGCGCAACGTCCGCAACACCGGCACGCTCTCCGGCTCCTCGCTCATCGACGGCAATGCGGTCCCGCTCAGCGATCCGACCGCCGACGTGGACGTGATCTGGGCGCCGATCGCCAGCGATGCCAACAACCGCGTGAAGGCGACCGTCGCCGCCGCATACGTCCAGGACCAGATCCGCCTCTCGCCAGTCTTCGAGATCGTCGCGGGGCTTCGCTTCGACAGCTTCAAGCTGAGCGTCGACGACTTGCGGCCCGTCGGCGGCGGCAAGTTCAGCCGGCGCGACCATCTCTGGTCGCCGCGCCTCGGCCTGATCGCCAAGCCGACCGACGATCTGTCGCTCTACGCCAGCTACAGCCGATCCTACCTGCCGCAGTCCGGCGACCAGTTCAGCAGCCTAACCTCGGTCACCGCCGACCTGGAGCCGGAGCGCTTCGACAATTACGAGGTCGGCGCGAAGTGGGAGATCCTCGACGGACTGCTCGCGACCGCCGCGCTCTACCAGCTCGACCGGACCAACACCCGCGCGACCGACCCCAATGATCCGACGCGCACCGTGCTGACCGGCGCTCAGCGCAGCCGAGGGCTCGAGCTCGGCCTGGAGCGCAGCGTCACCAGCCGCTGGCTCGTCTCGGCCGGCTACGCGCTGCAAAAGGCGGAGATCAGTAAGACCACCGCCTCGGCGCCAAAGGGGCGCGAGGTGCCGCTCGTGCCGCGCCACAGCTTTTCGCTGTGGAACCGCTACGATTTCACGCCGGCGATCGGCGCGGGACTCGGCGTCGTCGCGCGGTCGAAATCCTACGCCACCATCAGCAACGCGGTGAAGCTGCCCGGCTATGCCCGCGTCGACGCCGCGCTGTTCTACCGCACGCCGTGGGGCGTGGAGACGCAAATCAACGTCGAGAATTTGCTCGGCGCGCATTATTTCCCGACCGCCAACGCCGACAACAATATCGCGCCCGGCGCCCCGCGCACGGTCAAGGCGACGGTGGGCTATCGGTTTTGATGCTCCCCGGCGAAGGCCGGGGTCCAGGGCAGCGGGAACCGCTGCTTCGCAGCGGCCTGGGCCCCGGCCTGCGCCGGGAAACTAAGCCGCCAGCTCCTCCGCCCGCGCCTTGATCCGCTTCAGGTCGCGGAGGAACAGCTTCTTGCCTTCGCGCCGGGCTTCTTCGTCGGGCGCGCGCAGGATCGAGCTCGGGTGCGCGGTCACCCAGCACTCGCTGCCGTCGGCAAGCGTCAGCGGCTCGCCGCGAACCTTGGAGATCGTGACCACCTTGCCCACCAGGGATCGCGCCGCTGTGGCGCCGAGCGCGACGGTGACCGGCGGCCTGATCAACGCCCGCTCGTGCTCGATCCACCAGCGGCAGGCCTCGATCTCACTCGCGTCGGGCTTGTTGTGGATGCGCCGCTTACCGCGAGCCACGAATTTGAAATGCTTGACCGCATTGGTGACGTAGACCGTCGAGCGATCGATCCCGGCGGCCTCCAGCGCCTTGTCGAAGATTGCGCCAGCGGGTCCGACAAACGGTCGCCCGGCGAGGTCTTCCTGGTCGCCCGGCTGCTCGCCGACGAAGACGATCTGCGCGTCGAGCGGCCCTTCGCCGAACACGGTCTGGGTCGCATATTTGTACAGGGGACAGCGCCTGCAGCCGCGCGCTTCCTGAAACAGCGCTTCCCACGATGCGCGGAGATTGCTTCGCGGCTGGATCGCGCGCTCGGCCTCGAGTGCGTCCTTCAGGCCCTCAATAACGACGTCGCCCATCGCCGCAGCAACGTGCGGGCGCAGCGGATGTTGCGCGTCAGCTCAGCGCCGCGGCCTGCTCCTTCGGCGTGCTTTCCATGCGGTGGCCGATGACCAGCTTGAACACGACGAAGGCGACGAGGCCGAACGCGGCGCTGGCGATGTGGATCAGCCAGAAAGTCGTGGTCGGCAGGCTCGAATAGAGGCCGCCGACATAGCCGACGACCTTGTTCGCCGCGAAGAACGCCAAATAGTAAAGCCCGATGACCGTCGCCGTGATCTGCTTCGGCGCGATCTTCGAGAAGAGCGCGAGGCTGATCGGCAGGATGTGCGCGAAGCCGATGCTGTTCAGCAAGTGGAACATGAACGGCCAGAACAGGCCGATCTTGCCGCCCTCGGGCTGCGTCAGCGCGGCCATGAACAGGCAGGCGCCGCCGGCGATGGTGAAAAAGCTGCCGATGATCATCTTGCTTATCTCGTCCGGCTCGCGGTGCTTGAGGCTCCACCATTTCCAGAAGGCGGCGACCGCCACGAGCATCGAGAAGCTGAGGATCGCGTCGAGCGTGATCAGCCAGCTCGACGGCAGTGTCGTGCCCATGAAATTGAGGTTGAAGTGCTGGTCGCCCCAGACGAGGTAGGCGTTGAAGATTTCCTGGTTGGTCAGGAGCGAAATCGCCAGCACCGGGATCAGGATGAGCAGGTAGATGACGCAGGTCCAGTCGTTGCGCGACAGCTTCTCGCGCGGCGCCGATTCCACTCGCCGGCTTGGCCGATTGTCCGCGGGAAGCCAGCGCTGGCCGCTAAGGTAGATGATGAGGCCGAGCACCATGACGACGCCCGCGCAGCCGAACCCGTAGTGCCAGCCGACCTTCTGCCCGAGCGTGCCGGAGATCAGCGGCGCGGCGATGACGCTGACGTTGATGAAGATGTAAAAGATCTGGAACGCCATCGCCCGGCGGAGATCGGTCTCCGAGTAAAGCTCGCCAACCTGGGTCGCGATGTTGCCCTTGAACAAGCCGACTCCGATGATCAGCGCCAGTAGCGCGAACAGGAAGGCGCCCTCGAACGCCATCAGGAAATGGCCGAGCGCCATGACCAGCGCGCCCGCGATCAGCGCGATCCTGCGCCCCGTGAGCTTGTCGGCGATGATCCCGCCGAGGATCGGCGTCAGGTAGACCAGCGAAGTGTAATCGCCGAAGATCGCCGAGGAGAGCGGCTGGCCGTCGAGCCCCGGATAATGCCAGCTCCGCAGCCAATCCAGGCCCACCACTTTGCCGATATGCTCGGGCAGCAGCAGGTAATTGACCATATAGAGCACGAGCAGCGTCTGCATGGAGTAGTATGAGAAGCGCTCGCACGCCTCGGTGAAGCCGAGGAAGCCAAGGCCTTTGGGGTGGCCGAGGAATGCGCGGTCGTTGCGGTCGACCTGCTCGAGGTCCGGTGTGGCTTCGGCGACGCTCATGGTTTCGCTCCTAACGCGTGAACGATTGAGAAGGCTGCGGCTCGAGCAGCCGGCCAAAGGTGCGGCTGAAGAGGAAGGCAAGCACGCCTCCAACGCCGCCGATCGTGGCATGAAGAGCCCAGAAGGCGAGCGGGCCGAGCTGCTCGTAGAAGGTGCCGATCCAGCCGATCAGATTGTTGGCGACGAACAGGACCAGAAACGCGCCGCCCATCATCGTCGCGTTGATCTTCGGCGGCGCGGCCCGCGATACCAGCGCGAGAAACGGCGGCCAGAAGTACATGAAGCCGACGCCCTGCACCGCGCAGAACAGGAACGGCCAGAACCACGGCACCTTGGCCGAGCCGTAAGCCGCGATCGCGGCGACGAGGATCAGATTCGCCCCGCCGCAGGCAAAGGCGCCCACGCCGATCTTCTTGAGCTCCGACGGCTCGCCGCCGCTGCCGCGGCCCTGCCAGCTCCACAGCCTGAACAGGATCGGGATGCACAAGATGCTGAACAATGGGTCGATCGACTGGAACCACGGGATCGGCACCTGGAAGCCGCCGGCGTTCATGTCGGCGTGCTGCTCGAGCCAGACAGGGAGCACGTTCGACAGCTGGTAGTAAGCGATGTGCGGGAAGACGGTCAGCGCCATCGCGACGAGCAGCGCCGCGACGACCTTGCGATCGTCCGCCGTCATCGCCGCGGCCGCCCGCGTCTTCCGCTCGATGCGGGCCGGGAGGTAACGATAGCCGGTGAGATAGGTGGCGACGCCGCCGAGCATGAACAGCGCCGCTGCCCCGAAGCCGACGTGCCAACCGTAGCGCTCCCCAAGGAAACCGCAGAGCAGCGGCCCGACCACCGCGCCGAAGTTGATCGCCGTCGAGAAGATCGCGAACCCGCGCGACCGGCGCTCCTCGTCCTCAACCGGATAGAGGCCGCCGACCTGGGCGGAGATGTTCCCCTTGAGGAGGCCCGAGCCGATGATCAGCAGCAGCAATGCGAGCAGGAAACTCCGGTCGAACGCCATGGCGAGATGCCCGCCGCTCATCGACAGGCCGCCGATGACGACCGCGGCGCGCTGCCCGATGCGGTCGCCGATCCAGCCGCCGATCACCGGAGTGAAATAAACGAAGCCCGAGTAAAGGCCGAAAATCTGCGACGCGAGCGCCTGCGTCGACAGCGTCCCGAACGTGCCCTCGATCATGCCGCGGAAGGTCGCGAAGCCGGCGACATGCTCGACATGGCCGGGCAGCAGCAGCTGGTTGACCATGTACAGAACGAGCAGCGCGCTCATCCCGTAATAGGAGAAGCGTTCCCACGCCTCGGTGAAGGCGAGATAGGCGAGCCCTTTGGGATGGCCGAAAAAGGTGCCGTCGTCCCGAACGGCAGGAAGCTCAGCCGTCGCCTGCGCTGCGGTCAATCAACGGCTCCCCGATACGCCAGGGGAGGATGGCTAACAGCCGTGGCTCAGGCGGCAAGCGATTTTCGACGGGTGCGCAGGCCGAGCGCGAGCAGCAGCAGCGCGAAGCCAGCGCTAACCGCGGCCCCGATGCGCTCCGGGAGCGTCCAGATCAGTCGAGGCCGGCAGTCCGGGCGGTGCATGATGAGCTGCGTGCGCGGCTCTTCGACGGCGCACGACCAGGCCGGGAAATAGAAAATCGGCTCGACCACCATGCCGGGCACCTGCGGCGGACTGCGGCGCGGAGTGACGACGTCGAAAAGCCTGGCGTGCGTCTGGCCTGGCTTCATTACGCCGCGCGGAAGATATTCGTAGACGTCGGGATGATGCTCCTGGAGGAACCGCAGCTCGCCGCCGCGGAGACCGAACCCTGGGACGATCAACGGCGAGAGGAGCAGCGGAACCGCGAACAGCAGGCTGAGCGAGCCGTCGCGCGCGGGCTGGCGGGCGATCACGGTCGCGAGCGCGAACTCGGCCAACGGCAGCGCACGATACGGGAACTGCACCTTGGACAGCAGCGGCAGCGACCAGACGAACGGAATGAGCCCGCTGGCCAGCACGCAGATGGTGATCGCATACATCGCCCATTTGTCGCGGCGGACGAGCGCGGGGCGCATCGCGGCGAGGAGGATCGCGCCGATGATGACGAACATCGTCATCACCACGCCGTCGCGCCAGTTGCCAGAATAGATGCTGTAATAGGCCGTCGTCAGGTAGGGCGAGCGGTAGAGCTGGCCGACGTCGTGATAGCGGTCGAGCGCCAGCGCCGGCACGAGATAGATGGCGACGAGGCCGATGCCGGCGGCAATCGCCGCGGCGAAGCGGGCCAGCTCCCGGCGGTGGAACAAGGCGTAAGGCGCGATGAGGAACAGGCTGGTGAGCAGCGCCAGCGGCAGGTGCGTGAAGGTCATCCCCGCGTAAGCGACGGCGGTGAAGACGATCCCGCCGCGCCGCTCGGCGATCCGGCGAAGGCCGATCGCGACCAGCGGGATGAAGGCAATCGCCAGCGATTCCGCCTGCGCGCCGCGAACCGTGAAATCGAACAGATGGTAAGGCGCGGCCATGAAGAAGGCGGCGCCCAGCAATGGATGGGCGGCGCGGCCCTTGAGCCAGTGCCAGCAGCCGACGCCCGAGGCGGCAAAGGAGGCCGCGAAGGCGGCGATGATGCTCCAATAGGTGGACAGGCCGGCGAGGCCGAAGATGCCGCTCAGGTAGAAGGACAGCGGCGGGTAATAATAGAAGACCGGCGAGCCTAGGCCGTCGTTCGAGAGCGGCAGCCAGCGCGGATAAAGGTTGCCGCGCGCGAGCTCGGCGGTGAACTGGTCGGCCCACACCCAGTCGATCTCGAAGCTGTCGTGGAGCAGCGGCGGGCCGAGGTTCGCCGGCACGACGAGCAGGATTCCGAGCAGGATCAGCAGCAGATAGGCGATCCACCCGCGCTCCTGCCATGCCGAGCGCGGCTTGAGCGCGATCGCGGTGTCCAGATGGCGAAGCGGCGCATTCATCGCCGCTTGTCTCTAGATTGCTATGGTTAACGAACATTTCACCGCCTGGCGGTGACGAGCATCATTCCTCGGGCGGGGCGACTTCCTGCGAACGCTCGCGATTGTCTTGCCGCGCCTGCTTGATCACCTGGGTCAGGCAGCCGGTGAAGCCGCCCGGACCGACCGGCGAGCAGCTGTTGATGCCCGTAGCGCCGACAGTCTCGAGCGCCTTCGCCTTCCGGCCCCACGCCTCCTTCTGCTGGCGCGTGCCGCTCGGCCGGTATTGCTCCGGCAGACGATAGCGTTCGGCTTCGGGGCGGCGAGCACAGACCACTACCTGGTCATCGGTCGAACGCGGGCACGGGTCGTTCCCGTAGACGATGATCTCGCTGACGCTGTTGGCCTGGGCCTCGGCCGGGGCTGGAAGCGCCGATGCGCCTGCCGTCAGCGCGGCGGCGGCGCCCGACAGGGCAATCATCAGCCTGGTCATGATCTTCACACGTCCTTTCAACGTCTTAAGCGGGCAGGCCCCGTCGCCGGTTCCCTAGACTCGCTTGGAAAGCTCGATCGCCACCCTGCAACCGGCACGGATCGCCGCCGTCAAGAGGGGATAGCCGATCGCATGGGTCGCGCCCCCGGCACGAGCGCTGTCGCGGTGCTCGAGCTCGTCGGCGCGAAATTCCTCGATGTCGGCGGCAAGCTCGGGGTCGTCGTCGCCGAGATCGGCCAGCTGCTCGCGGTAATGCTTGTCGATTTCGGTCTCGACAGCGTCGGTGCAGGCGAGCGCCGCCTGCTCGGACATGAGCGCGGTCGCGGCGCCGAGCGCGAAGCCCGCGACGTTCCAAAGGGGCTGGAGCGCGGTCGGCCGCACCCGCCGCTCGGCGATCAGCTGGTTGAAACGGTTCAGATGCCGCTCTTCCTGCGCCGCCATCCGCGCGACCAGCCTCGCTTCGGGACAATTGCGGCGCAGCACGGCGAGCTGGCCGGCGTAGATCCGCGTCGCGCCATATTCGCCGGCCTGGTCGACGCGCAGCATCGAGGCCGTGTCGGCACGGCGATCGCCGGGGCGCCAGCTCACGCCGCGCGCCTCGGCTTTAGCGTCAGCAGGAGGATCAGCGCCGCGCCACCGAGCGAGAGGATCGCGTTCCACCCGGCCATCGAGATGCCGAGGAAGCGGAACTGGACCTGGTCGCAGCGGATCAGCGGCGCGTGGGTGATCTGCTTCAGCAGCTCCGCCGTGGTGGCTCCGCTGGCGTTGGCGGTGCAGGTCGTGAAGCCTTCGAAGATTTTGGCTTCGACTCCGGCATGATAGACGCCGATGGCGCCGGAGATGGCGACCGCCAGGGCCGCCAGAAGCGTGAGCGTCCGCGATCTTTGCGATTGCGCCGGAGCGGTGAAGGCGAGCGCCGCGAGGACGATGGCGGCACCGTGCGGCCAGCGCTGCCAGTAGCACATTTCGCACGGGTGAAGTCCGCCGAGATATTGCGAGCCGAGCGCTCCGCCGAGCAGCGCGAGCGGCAGCAGTAGCGCGACAACGCGGGCGAGCGACGCCGGATTCATGTCTGCCGCGCGCCGGGGGCCGGCAGCGACCGCTTCGGCCATCCGCCTACCGCGTCTTCTTCGGCGCGTCCGCCGAGGCGATATAGGCCGGCGCTGCGAGGCGCTTCAGAGTCTTGATCGCGTAATCGAGCTGGAAGTCCTTGATGCCCTTCTTCTCGAGCTCCGCCGATGTCATCAGGAAGCGCGGATCGGGCGTTTCGTCGGCCTCGAGCAGCTTGTCCTCGACCTTCGACTGGGCGAGCAAGTGGCGACGCAGGTCGGCCTCGCGGATCTTCGGCCGGTCCTTGTAATCCTCGTCCGAGAGCTGGGGGACGGTGATGTCGGGCTCGATCCCGCCGGCCTGAACCGACCGCCCGGACGGCGTGTAGTAACGGGCCGTGGTCAGGCGAAGCGCCGCCTCGGGGCCCGTCTGGACGACGGTCTGGACCGAGCCCTTGCCGAAGCTCCGCTCGCCCATGACCAGCGCACGGCGGTGATCCTGCAGCGCGCCGGCGACGATCTCGGAGGCCGAAGCGGTGCCGGCATCGACCAGCACGATCACCGGCAGGCCGTGGGCCATGTCGCCCGGCCGGGCATAATAACGTTCGATGTCGTCCTTCTCCCGCCCGCGCTGCGAGACGATCTCGCCAGAGTCGAGGAAGGCGTCACTGATGTCGACGGCCTGGTCGAGCAGCCCGCCGGGGTTGGAGCGCAGGTCGACGATGTAGCCGAGCGGATGACCGCCGGTCGCCTTGTCGATCGCCACCAGCGCCGCCTTGGTCTGGTCCGCGACATTGCCCGAGAAAGTGTTGATGTTGAGGTAGCCGATGCCGTCCTTGATCTCCCACTTCACCGGGTGAAGTTCGATCCGCTCACGGACCAGGGCGACGTCGAAGGGCTTGTCGCGGCCCGGACGGACGATCGTCACCTTGATCGGCGTGCCGGGGTTGCCGCGCATCTTGTCGACCGCTTCGTCGAGCGAGACGCCGTAGAGCAGCTCGCCGTTGATGTGGGTGATATAGTCGCCGGCCTTGATGCCCGCGCGCCATGCCGGCGTGTCCTCGGTCGGGGCGATGACCTTCACCGCGCCGTCCTCGATCGACACCGTAAGGCCGAGGCCGCCGTAGTTGCCGTCGGTGGTGGTCTTGAGCTGGTCGAAGTCGCTCGCTTCGACATAGGACGAATGCGGGTCGAGCGCCGAGAGCATGCCGTCGATCGCGCCCTTGATCAGCGTGTGGTCGTCGACGGGGTCGACGTAATTCGCCTTCACCCGCTCGTACACGCTCATGAACTTCTCGAGCTCCTGGTAATTGGTCGTGTCCGCAGCAGCGAGCGAGCTGGCGGTGACGGGGACCAGGGCGAGCGCTCCGACGAGCGCCAGCGGCGGAAGCAGTTTCGTCATTTTCATCAAATCGCGTCCTATGTCGGCGGGGAACGCGTTTACCCGCCTTTGGGGGCCTTTGACAGAGTTGCAGATGAACCTGCGATGAGAGCGGGCGAGATTCGGCGCCCATTTTGGGACAGTTCTACGCCCAGGGGCCCGAGCGCCTGGCCGATCGGCTCGCCGAGCCGGACGCGGGTCCCGGGCTGAAGCGTCGAGGCGACGTTGACGAGCAAGCTCATCCAGCCGCCGCCATGATCGATGATCAGGATGCCGTCGTAATTTTCGTACGGGCCGGAGAAGCGCACCGCCCCCGCGGCAGGAGCGCTTAGAGACGATCCGCGGGTCGTCGCGAGCGTCAGCCCGCGCGACTGCACGCCGCTGTCATTGACCGCGCCCAGGCCATCGATGACGCGGGCGTTGGCAGGGAGGACGTAGGCGAACGGCACGAGGCGCGCGGCTTCGGCATCCGGGGCGATTGGCCTGGCCGGCGCGGGGTCGAGCGCCGCCAGTTGCCCGGCGAGCCGCATGGCGTCGCGGCTGCTCGCTTGCGACGCGTGCAGCCGCTCGACGTCCTCGTTTGCGGCGATGGCGACGTCGCCGGCGCCGAGCGCACGTCCGCCCGATGCCAGCGAGCGCGCGATGGCGCGGCCCTCCAGCTCAGCAAATTGCTGCCGCCTGACGGTTAAGTCTTTCTGGCCCTGCACAAGCTCACTCTTGGCCGCGAGCGCTCCCTGCTGCAGCTGCTGGCCTGCGGCGAGCTCGGACGACAGCCGCGCGGTCTTGCGCCGGATGACGGGAAGCGTCGCGTCGAGCAGGATGCGGACCTTGACCAGCTCGTCGGTGCCGCCGCGGTCGGCGAGCGCGAGCAGCGGCGGGCGCTCGGCCATCGTTGCCAGCCCGGCGAGGAGCGATGCGATCGGCTGCTGCTCCTGCGCGAGCTGCCGTCGATGCGCGGCGACATAGGCGGATGCGAGCCTCAGCTGCACATCGGACGCGGTGATCCGCGCTTCGGCTGCCTCGATCGCCTGCGCCGCGGCCTCCTGCTGCGCGCGGAGCCGGCTCGCCTCGTCGCGCGCCTGCGTTGCAACCTGCTGGAACCTGGCCGCTTCGGCTTCGGCCGCGGCCTGCTCGGCACGCGCCTGGCGAAGCTCGTCGTCCATCGGTGACGGCACGGGCGCAGCGCTCACCGCCGTGAACAGCGAAAGGGCAGTCGCCGCGATCATGCCACGCATTCCCTATCCTTCGCGATGATAGGGGTGGTTCGCAAGGATCGAGGTCGCGCGGAACAGCTGCTCGGCGAGCATGGCGCGGACCAGCAGGTGCGGCCAGGTCGCCGGGCCGAACGACAACAGCAGGTCCGCGGCTGCCCGCTCGGCTTCCTCGTGCCCGTCGTGCGCGCCGATCACGAACCGCGCTTCGCGCTTGCCACCGTCACGCCATGCTTCGAGTTTCTTCGCCAGCTCGGTCGACGACAGGCTCTTGCCGCGCTCGTCTAGCACGATGGTGACGGCGCTCGCGGGGAGCGCGGGCAAATTCCCGCCACGCTCGGGCAACTCGGTGACTTTGGTGGGCCACTGGATGCGCTTCACATAGCGGTCGACCAGCTCGGCCTCCGGAGAGCGGCCGATCTTCCCGCGCGCAACGATGTGCAGCAGCACCTACTGGGAGCTAAGAGCGGGCCGGAACGGCCAGGTCAGCGCAGTCTTGAACCCGTCGTAGATCGCGCGGGCGGCCTCGGCGATGGTCCGCGGCCGGTTGCTCCCGCCGCGGGTGAAGATCGCGACCGCGACGCGGTGACCGTCGGGCATGGTGATGAAGCCGACGTCGTCGGTGAGACCGTTGAGCGTGCCGGTCTTATGCTCGATCGGGACGCCCGGAAGCAGCGCCTTCATCCGGTTCTTGCCCGTCTCGCACTGTCCCATGAGGTCGAGCAGATAATTGCGGCTCTGAGGCTTGATCAGCTCGGCCCGATAAATCCGCTTCAAAAGGTCGACCATCGCCGTCGGCGTGCTCGAATCCCGCCGGTCCCACAGGTCGCGCTTGTCGCTCAGCAACTGGGCGATCGTGCGGTCGACGCGAAGCCCCGTGACCCCGCTCTGTTGAAGCCAGTCGTGAAGCGCCGTCGGCCCGCCCAGGTCCTTCAACAGGATGTCGGTTGCGCGGTTGTCGCTGTGAATCAGCATGCGCCGCATCAGGCTGCGCGCCGAAACCCCGTTGATCGTATCGTCGAGCGACCGGCGGCCATGATCGACCTGCGCGAGGTAGAGTGCTGCGACCGCGACCTTGACCGTGCTGGCCATCGGGAATGGCGTGTTGCCCTTGATGCTAACCGTCTCGCCGGTGTTGAGGTCGAGCGCGGCGATGCCGACGTCGGCGGATTTATTCGAAACGAGGGAGGCAAGCTGCTGTTCGAGCCCGACCAGGCTCGGCGACGAGGCCGCAAGGGCGGGCTGCGCCGAAAACGCCAGCAACGCCAACAGGATCGCTCTGAATCGCATCGCCCTCACCCGCGGACTGCCGCGTTTACGTTCGAATCATCGCCAAACGCCCACATTCGTTCCAAATTGTAAAAATTTCTCACTTCGGGACGGAAAATGTGAACGATCACGTCGTCCGCATCGATCAGCACCCAGTCCGCGGCCGGAAGCCCCTCTATTCGAACGCTCCTGCCAAATCGCTCCTTGATCTTGTCTGCAAGCTTAACCGCCATCGACGCGACCTGGCGCGTCGAGCGCCCCGAGGCGATCACCATGTGGTCGGCAATGTTCGACTTGCCGGAAAGCGGGATGGAAACCACCTCCTGCGCCTGGTCGTCGTCGAGCGACTGAAGAACGAGCTTGTGGAGGTCTTCGACGTCGAATGGAGTGCGGCCGGTCTTGCCGGCGGTCTCAGCGGGACGTTCGGTCAAGGGGTCTCCTGCCGGATGGCGGCACGCCGGCCAGCTTTTGACGAACGGCGATGCCAATTGGGGAATTGCGCGCGGATGGCGGTTGCGGACGTCGCGTCGGGTGGCAGGCGAAGGAAAATAATCGCCGGTGCACTCCACTGCGTCCACTGTCCGGCCTGGCTCGAAGGATGGACGAACCTCCTGAGCCAACCCATCGCGCGCGCCGCGTGGGCAGCGGAATCATAACCGGGCCGGTGAATCACCGCAATCGGCACTTCGGCTGCTAAACCCCTCCAATCACGCCATTTGTGAAAATTTGGCAGGGTGTCGCTTCCAAGCAACCAGATGAAGCGGTCCTTGGGAAAGCGCTCTTTCAAGAGCCGGACGGTGTCGATGGTGAAGCGCGTACCCTCCTCGCTCTCGAAATCGCTGGCGCGGATGCGCGCACCGCGCGCCATCTGCCTCGCCGACGCCAGCCGCGCCTCGAACGGCGCCATGTCCTTCGCGCCTTCCTTCAAGGGATTGCCTGGCGAAACCAGCCACCAGACCTCGTCGAGTCCGAGCGCGCGCATCGCCTGGAGGCTGATATGCCGGTGCCCGCGGTGCGCCGGGTTGAACGAGCCGCCGAGAAGACCGATGCGCGCCATGCCGCGCGAACGGCTAGCACGCGCGCCCCCTCCGGCCTAATATTTGCCCCGAAAGGGGAATGGATGGGCGAGCTCGAGGCGTTCGGCGAGGCGGTGACCGGCGGCCTGCTGGCGCGCGCGATCGAGCCGGGTGCTGGCGAAGCGGGCGCGGACGGCCATACGCACGAGAGGAATTGCCTCAATTGCGAGGCCAAGCTGAGCGGGCCCTATTGCGCGACCTGCGGGCAGAAGGCGCACGTCCACCGCTCGATGCGCGGCTTCGCCCAGGATTTCGTCCAGGGGCTGTTCAATTTCGAAGGCAAGTTCTGGCGAACGCTGCCGATGCTCGCCTGGAAGCCCGGCGAAATGACCCGGCGCTACATCGCCGGCGAGCGCGCACGGTTCATCTCACCGATTGCGCTTTACCTGTTCACCGTATTCGCGATGTTCGCCGTCCTGAACTTTACCGGCACCTGGAGCACCGGTTCGACCAAGAACCTGTCAACCGAGATCCAAACGAGCTTCAAGGAGGACCAGGCCGCGCTGATGAAGCTGCAGGCCAAGCGGAAGCTTGCCGCTGATGCCGGTCGAAACGTCGCCGATCTCGATCGCAGGATTGCCAAGCGGCAGAAAGAGCTCGCCGAAGCCCAGGCTGCGCTCAAAGCGGGCAAGGCCATCGTTTCGGCCGATGTCGGCGACGAAACGCCAAGTTGGATCAAGCCATTCATCGAGAATGCTCGGGACAATCCGGAGATGGTCTCGCTCAAGGTGCAGGAAGCGGCGTCCAAGTACAGCTGGCTGCTGATCCCGCTCTCCGTGCCGTTCATGTGGCTGCTGTTCCCGTTCCGCCGGCAATACAACACCTACGACCACGCCGTGTTCGTCACCTACTCGCTGTCGTTCATGATGATGCTGGTCATCGCGTGGAGCCTGCTCACGATGCTCGGTTTCTCAACGCTGGGCGGGCTGCTGTTCTTCCTGCCGCCGTTCCATATGTACCGGCACCTCAAGGGTTCCTACGAGCTCGGGAAATGGAGCGCGATCCTGCGCACCTCGGCGCTGGTCGGATTCGCCTTCGCCGCCGCCGGCATTTTCATGGTGACCGCAGTCGCGATCGGGGCGAGCTAGCGCTTAGGCGCCGGCGGTCGCAGGGCCGCCGATGGCGCCGGGCTTGGGGCGCTTGGCCTTCGGGATCGACGATCCGGCAGCCGGGATCGCGGGCCCCTTCGCACCGCCGCGGTCGATCGTCTCGCCGGCGATGACCTTGTTGATCTCGTCGCCCGACAGGGTTTCGTACTCGAGCAGCGCCTTGGCCAGCGACTCCAGTTCCTCGCGGTTCTCCTCGAGCAAATGCTTGGCCCGGTCGTAGCCCTGCTCGACGATCCGGCGGATCTCGCTGTCGATCGCCTGCGCCGTCTCGTTCGACATATTCTTCTGCCGGTTGACCGAGTAGCCGAGGAACACTTCCTCGTCCGCTTCCGCATATTGCAGTGGGCCGAGCGCATCGGACATGCCCCAGCGCGTCACCATGTCGCGGGCAAGGCCGGTCGCGTAGCTGATATCGGAAGAGGCGCCGGAAGAGACCTTGTCGTAGCCGAAGATGATCTCCTCGGCGACGCGGCCGCCCATCGATACCGCGAGGTTCGCGTACATCTTGTCGCGGTGGTAGCTGTAATTGTCGCGCTCGGGCAGACGCATGACCAGGCCCAGCGCGCGTCCGCGCGGGATGATGGTCGCCTTGTGAATGGGGTCGGACGCCGGCTCGTGGAGCGCGACGATCGCGTGGCCCGCCTCGTGATAGGCGGTCATCCGCTTCTCGTCCTCAGTCATCACCATCGACTTGCGCTCGGTGCCCATCAGCACCTTGTCCTTGGCGGCCTCGAACTCCTGCATCGCGACCAGCCGCTTGCCCTTGCGCGCGGCGAGGAGGGCCGCCTCGTTGACGAGGTTGGCGAGGTCGGCGCCGGAGAAGCCAGGCGTGCCGCGGGCGATCACCCGCGCATCGACGTCGGGCGCCAGCGGCACCTTCTTCATGTGCACGCCGAGAATCTGCTCGCGGCCGTCGATGTCGGGCCGCGGCACGACGACCTGGCGGTCGAAGCGGCCAGGCCTCAGCAGCGCCGGGTCGAGCACGTCGGGGCGGTTGGTCGCGGCGATGATGATGATGCCTTCGTTGGCCTCGAAGCCGTCCATCTCGACCAGCAGCTGATTGAGGGTCTGCTCGCGCTCGTCGTTGCCGTTGCCGAGGCCGGCGCCGCGATGGCGGCCGACAGCGTCGATCTCGTCGATGAAGACGATGCACGGCGCCGACTTCTTCGCCTGGTCGAACATGTCGCGGACGCGGCTCGCGCCGACGCCGACGAACATCTCGACGAAGTCCGAGCCCGAGATGGTGAAGAAGGGAACGCCCGCCTCACCCGCGATAGCGCGGGCGAGAAGCGTCTTGCCGGTGCCCGGAGGACCAACGAGCAGTGCGCCCTTGGGGATCTTGCCGCCCAAACGCGCGAACTTGCCGGGGTCCTTCAGATATTCGACGATCTCCTGCAGCTCCTCGCGCGCCTCGTCGATTCCGGCGACGTCGGCGAAGGTCACGCGGCCCTGCTTCTCGGTCAGCATCCGCGCGCGGCTCTTGCCGAAGCCCATTGCGCCCGAGCCGGCGTTCTTCTGCATCTGGCGCATGACGAAGAAGCTGATGCCGAGGATGAGCAGGAAGGGGAGCGAATTGTAGAGCATGTAGAGCCAGATGCTCGACTGCTCTTCGGCCTTGACCTGGACCGCGACGCCCTTCTGGATCAGCCGGTCGGAGACGTTGGCGTCCGCGGGAGCGGTGGTGCGGAACGCTTCGCCGCCTTCGAGCCGGCCGGTGATCGCGCTATTGCCGCTCGAGCTGGTCGCCATGGTGACGGTGCGGACGTTGCCCTCGTCGACCTGGCGGACGAATTCGGAATAAGCGATCGGGTTTCCGGCGGTCGCGCGCGACCCGCCGTCGATCATCTGGACGAACAGAACGAGGGCGAACAGCACGCCGACCCAGATGAGCAGGCTCTTGGTCCAGGGGTTGCCGGGCTTCTTGTCTTTGTCGTTCATCATCCGTCTTTCGGCGCAGAAACGCGCTTGCGCTTAAAATAGGCGCATCGGCCCCAATAACAATGCGGCCTTGAGAAGCGGTGAACGCAAGGATTCGACGAACGTCAGATTCGGCGGGGCGGCGCCTTGGCGAAGCGCCACTCCGCGCCGCCGCTGCACAGCACGCCGCGAACCGTCGCCTTGGCACCACGGGAAAGCGATCCGAGCACCCGGTCGAGCTCGCGGCCGCGCATGTCGTTGCCGCCGCCTTCGGTCGCGAGCCTGGCGATGGCGCGAAGGACGATGCGGCGGCGGATTTCGCGCGGCATGTCCTCAGGAACGAAGACGATCGCTCCGTCTTCTTCGGTAACCGACCGGTCCCACGCCTGGCTCGTCGCCCAGCGCAGCGCACCGTCCGCCTCGGCGAGGTTCTGCGCGCTGCCGGCGATCGCGCGCGAATTGAGCCAGCCGGCGCCAGCGAGGCCACGCCGGACCCTCACCCGCTCGAACTGCTCGTCCGCATTGCTCGGGTCGTCGATCGGGCTGAGGCCGAATTCGGTGCAGATTTCCTCGAGCTCCGCCCGCCGCCAGCCGAGCAGCGGCCGAAGCAGCGCGAGATCCGAGCCCGGCACTGGCGCCAGTCGGCGCATGCCGGCGAGACCGCGCACGCCCGCGCCGCGCGCCAAGCGCATCATGAAGGTTTCGGCCTGGTCGTCGAGATGATGCGCGGTGACCAGCGCGTGCAATCCCTGCTCGCGCACCCAGGCCCCGAGCAGCCGATAGCGCTCGACCCTGGCGCGTTCCTGGATCGCGCTTTCGGGCTTCTTCACCCACTCGACGGTCAGGACCTTGTGCGGCACGCCAAGGGTCTTGGCGGCCTTCGCCACCATCTCGCTCTCGGCGCGGCTTTCAGGCCGAAGCGCATGGTCGACCGTCGCGGCCTCGATCAGCCCAGGCCGCGCCGCCGCTGCAAGCGCGAGCAGTGCAAGGCTGTCCGGGCCGCCGGAAACCGCGATCCCAACCGGTACCTGGGCATCGACCAGCCCGTCGAGATCGGCGCGAAAGCGCTCGATCGCCTCGTGCTGGGGCTCAACCAGTTTCTGACTTGCCACGTTCGACCTCCGTCATGCCACCCACAGCGCCCTCGGATTTCCGACAAGCGCCGGTGGCACGGCTGACATGGACGCGTGCTTACGCCCGAATGACATCGCGAAGAAGCGCGGCGAACCGCTGCGTCAGCGCGTCAGCTACACTGGGCTTGCGTCTTGCCGTCGGCTTCGAGCTTCTTGAGGTCGGGCCGTATCGAGGCGCCATAGACGGCATCGAGCTCGGAATAGGCCTTGCAAGCCTGGCCCGGCTGGCCGAGCTTCATCAAGGCCTGGCCGAGGTAGAAGAGACTGTCCGGCGCCCGCTCCCCGCGCGGATTGTTGCGATAATTGGCAAGGAGAGCCTGCGCCGCGGCGCGCGCGTCGCCCTTGTCGAGCAGGGCGCGGCCGATGAGGTTGTTGGCGTAGCTCGCGCGGCGGTGCTTGGGATAAGCGGCGGTGAAGGCGCGCAGCTTGCTGATCGCCTCGTCGTAATTGCCCGCCTCCCACAGGTGGAAGCCGTCGGAATAAGCATCCTCGCCGGGATCGCCCTCGGCGACGGTCGCGCTGTCGCCCGCTGCTGCTGTCGTGGTCGCCGCGGCGGCATCGGGCTTGGGCTTGCTCGACGCCGGCTTGGCCGAAGGCTTCGTCGTCGTCGTCGCCGGCACTTCGACCGGAGGCGCAGCAGCGGCCGCCGTCGCTGCGTCGCTGACCCGCTGTTCGAGCGTCGACAGGCGCTGCTGCTGATCCGAGCGGAAGCGGCCGAAATCGGACTCGATGGTCTGCAGCCGGTGGCCATTCTCTTCCGACTGGCGGAGCATATCGGCGACCTGCCTCTCGAGCGCGTCGAGGCGCTGGTCGAGCGTCACCACCGACGACTGGGTCGCCGCCGGCTCATCCGAAAACCCGGCCGTGTCCGCCGGGCGGCCCTTGGGGAAGACCTGGCGCTGGACCTGCTGAACCTGCTTCTCCAGCCGGTCGAGGCGCTGCTCGGGCGTCGGCGGCGGCTGGCGCTGGGCCAGCGCCGCGGAGGCCGAAAGCGAAAGGACAGCGGCGGAGGCCGCCAATACGGTGGTCGAACGCGGAAATTTCACGAATGTCTTCCCCAGAATGTGCTCGCCTCAATTCATGCGGCGCGCAGCCTTTCCCCTGCCTGAATCCTAGCGCGCGGCGGGCGCGGACACAGCCGGGGTCGCACTCGGCTGGGCGGGCCCACGCATCAGGTCGGCGGGCTTGAGGCTGACATTGGA
>DATEIK010000193.1:0-3070 GCA_035279065.1 Sphingomicrobium sp.
CTCGCCGACGCCGAGGCCAACGGCATCGTCTTCCTCGACGAGATCGACAAGATCGCGGTTTCCGACGTGCGCGGCGGCTCAATCAGCCGCGAGGGCGTGCAGCGCGACCTCCTGCCGCTGATCGAAGGGACGACGGTCGCGACCAAATACGGGCCGCTGAAGACCGACCACATCCTGTTCATCGCCTCCGGCGCCTTCCACCTCGCCAAGCCCGCGGATTTGCTGCCCGAGCTCCAGGGCCGTCTGCCCATCCGCGTCGAATTGAAAGCACTCACCCAGGAGGATTTCGTCCGCATCCTGTCGGCGACCCGCGCCAGCCTGACCGAGCAATATCAGGCTCTTCTCGGCACCGAGGGCGTCACGATCACCTTCGCCGACGACGGCATCGAGGCGCTCGCGCGGATCGCCGCGGAAGTGAACGAGGCCGTCGAGAATATCGGCGCGCGGCGGCTTCAGACGGTGATGGAGAAGCTGCTCGAGGACGTGAGCTTCGACGCCGAGGACCGCCGCGGCGAGACGCTGACCGTCGACGCCGCGTTCGTCGAGCAGCAACTCGCCAGCATCGCCAGGAACGCCGACCTCAGCCGCTACGTGCTTTAGAGCAGCATAAGCCAATTCTGCCGCCGATAGCGCCATACGAGCCCTTCCGCGAACGGCGGCCACAGGCTCGTCTTGACCCCCGCCAGCCTCAGCCAGTGGGCAGCGACGGCGTTGCAGGTGCGGACGGCATTGGCCTTGCCCGTCGCGCGATAGAAAGCGTCAGACGGGCCGTGGCCCGGATGGTCGATGCGGATCGGCCGGCTCTTGGCGTCGAGCGCGAAATCGGCCCGAATCGCGGCCCACAGCCGTCGGTACTCCTCGGGCCTGAGACGAATCTCGCGCACGGCATAAGACGGGCTCGGCACATATTCGACGTGCATCACCCTCTCGCCGCCGGCGATGGCCGACCATAGAGTCCGCGGCGTCACGTCCCACCAGGTCGGCGTGTTCAAATACACGCGCCGCTCGCCCGACCCGAAGGCAATGAAGCTGGCGTTGGGATCGACCGAAGCGAAGTCCCTGGACCGGATCAGCGGCCGCCAGTCGAGGTCCTGGGCGGCGATCGGCATGATGACGTCGACGTGGATGCCGTTATCGGCGAGGTAGATGGTCGTGCCCTGCGCCGGCTCGGTCCATTCGCGATTGACCGGAATCAACGAGCCGGCGAGCGCCGCAAGCAGGTAGAGCGCCGGCACCGCGAGCAGCGCCGAAAGCAGCCGTCCGACCCACTTGCCCGATTTGCTTTTCCGCCTGCGACGCGCCACTCGGCCTCCCGTTCGCACCTTGCCTTGGCTGGTGGCCCTGCCTAGATGCGCCCGGCCAAGTCGGGGCGTAGCGCAGCCTGGTAGCGCATCACACTGGGGGTGTGGAGGTCGCTGGTTCGAATCCAGTCGCCCCGACCATCAATCACGGAAAGTCGTCAATCTCCAATGTCCACCGAACCGATGTTGATGATGATGCAGGCGGCTCCGGCCGGGCAGTCCGGCGGGGCCGCTGGCCTGCTCCTCGGGATTGCGCCGTGGCTGCTGATCTTCGTCATTTTCTACGTGCTCATGATCCGCCCGCAACAGCGCCGGGTGAAGGAGCACCAGGCCGCAATCGCCGCGGTCAAGAAGGGCGACGACGTCATCACGGGCGGAGGAATCCGCGGCCGCGTCACCAAGGTCAGCGACGATGAGGCCGAGGTCGAGATCGCGAGCGGCGTTCGCGTCCGCGTGGTCAAGTCGACCCTGACCGGCGTCATCTCGGGCGGCGGCAAGCCGGCGAACGACTGATGCTCGAATTCCCCAAGTGGAAGGTGTGGCTGATCGGCCTCGTCATCGCGGTCGGCATCCTGTTCTCGATCCCGAGCCTGATCGCCGGCACGCCGTTTGCGTCGAGCTGGCCCAAGTGGCTTCCGCAGTACAAGATCAGCCTGGGCCTCGACCTTGCCGGGGGTAGCCACCTGCTGCTCGAGGCCGATTCCAACGACGCGCAGAAGCAGCGCCTCCAGGCGATGGAAGATTCGGTCTCGACCGAGCTTCGGCGCGATCCGCGGATCGAGATCGGCGACATTTCCACGGCGGGCGGCCGGCTGTCGTTCCTCGTTCGCGATCCGACCCAGATCGACGCCGCGGTCGAACGGCTGCGCAACCTCACCCGGCCGGTGGCGCTGACGGGCAGCCGCGACTGGGACGTCCAGGTGATGGATTCGACGCGCGTCGTGCTGATTCCGACGCCGAGCGGAACGGCGAGGGCGCTGAAGGATGCAATGGGCGTCGCGCGCGACGTCGTCCGCCGCCGCATCGATCCGGGCGGCACCAAGGAAATCACCGTCATCACCGAGGGGCAGAACCGGATCCTCGTGCAGGTGCCAGGCGTCGAGGACCCGGAAGCGCTCAAGAAGCTGATCGGCCAGACCGCGCGCCTCGAATTCAAGCTCGTCGACCTCTCGGCCAACCCGCAGGAGGTCGCGGCCGGTCATGCCCCGCCCGGCAGCCAGGTGCTGCCGATGGCCGACGGCAGCGGGTTCATCGCGGTCAAGCGCCGGGTGATGGTTTCGGGCGACCAGCTGACCGACGCCAAGCAGAGCTTCGACCAGAACGGCCAGCCCGACATCGACATCACCTTCAATACGGCCGGCGCGAGGCGCTTCGGCCGGGTGACGCAGGAGAACGTCAACAAGCCGTTCGCGATCATCCTCGACGACAAGGTGCTGTCCGCGCCCAATATCAATGAGCCGATCCTCGGCGGGCGCGCGCAGATTTCCGGGAACTTCACCGTCCAGGCCGCGCACGATCTCGCGGTCTCGCTGTCTTCGGGCAAGCTGCCCGTGAAACTGAACGTGATCGAGGAGCGGACGGTCGGTCCGGACCTCGGCAAGGACTCCATTCACCGCGGCGTGATCGCGAGCGTCATCGGGACCGGGCTGGTGATCCTGTTCATGCTCGTCACCTACGGGCGGTTCGGGGTCTATGCGAACATCGCGCTGGTCGTGAACGCCTTCCTGATCCTCGGCATCATGGCGATCTTCAACGCGACGCTGACGCTT
>DATEIK010000194.1:0-3563 GCA_035279065.1 Sphingomicrobium sp.
CACCAGCACGTCGGCGACGACTGGAACCTGCTGCAGAACGTGGCGACGGGGATGACCAACTATCGCAGCCCCGGCTCGGACATCGACGAGGCCTTGAGCATCTACAAGCGGCGCGCGGCCGGCGACCTGCTGGCGCCCGACGGCAAGGTGTCGGTGATCATCGATCGCAAGGACCCGCTCGCGGCGCAGGGCTCCCTGACCGTAAGCTCGGAGGCGGAGACGATTGCGGCGGTCGACAAGATCAAGGCCGCGGGCCTGTGGGGCGTGAAGTTCTACACCTCGATGAATCCGGCGTGGATCGCTCCGGGGGCCGCCGAGGCGCACAAGCTCGGGCTTCACGTTCATGGTCACGTGCCCGCGGGCATGCGCCCGCTCGACGCGGTCCGCGCCGGCTATGACGAAGTCACGCACATCAACTTCATCATGATGCAGGCGATGCCGCAGGCGGTGGTCGACAAGGCCAATACCGCGGCGCGGCTCGAAGGCCCGGCCAAATACGGCAAGGACGTCGACCTCGATTCGCCGGCGATGAAGGCCTTTTATGCCGAGCTCGCCAAGCGCAAGACGATCATCGACCCGACGCTGACGGTGTGGGAGCCGCTGATGACGTCGGACGGGACCTCGCTATCGCCGGAATATGCGCCCTTCGCCGACATCGCTCCGCCGGCGGTCGCGCGCGGCTGGAAGATCAGCGGCTACCCGCTGTTCGACAATCTCACCCGCGAAGACTTCAAGAAGAGCTTCGACAAGATGGTCGGGCTGGTGGACCGCCTGCACAAGGCGGGCGTGCGGATCGTGGCCGGCACGGACGGTTATGGGCTCGAGCTGGTGCGCGAGCTGGAGCTTTACCAGCAGGCGGGGTTGACCAATGCCGAGGCGCTTCAGACCGCGACGATCGTGCCCGCGCGCATGGTCGGCATGGACGACCGCGTCGGCTCGATCGGCAAAGGCAAGACAGCCGACATCATCCTGGTCGATGGCGACGTGTCGAAGGACCTCCGCAACCTGCGCCATGTCGAAACGGTGTTCCTCGACGGCTACCGGCTCGACGGAAAGGCGCTGCGCGAGGCGAGCGGCCTCAACGGCATGCCGAAATAACGATCTTTGAACTCGTTTCCGATCCGGCCCTCCTGACCTCGCCACGGCGAAGTGCTAACGGGCCTTGGTTCCTTCGAGGGGGAGGCAGCGATGGTGAAGCCCGTGAAATTCGCGCACGTCGTCTATCAGACTCGGCGCTTCGACGAGATGATCGCCTGGTATCGCGACGTCTTCGAGGCGGAGGTCATTTACGAGAATCCCGCCCTCGCGTTCCTGACCTATGACGATGAGCATCATCGGTTCGCGTTCGCCAATCTCGACATCCTGAAGCCTGGCGGCAAATCTCCCGACGACCGGGGCGAGATCGGTGTCAATCACGTCGCATACACCTACGCGAACGTGGGAGATTTGATGAATACCTATGCCCGGCTGAAGCGCGCCGGGATTACTCCCTACTGGCCCGTCCACCACGGGACCACGCTCTCCGTCTATTACGCTGACCCCGACGGGAACCGCATGGAGTTCCAGGTCGACTGCGGAACGGTCGAGCAAGCGACCGCGCTGATGCGAACGCCCGCATTTGCGCAAAACCCGGTCGGCGTGATGTACGACCCCGATGACCTATTGGCCCGCTTCGAGGCGGGCGAGCCCGAGGACACATTGCTCGCAATGCCTGCTGGCGCGCCGTCGCCGATCCCGGCGGCGCACGGCATGAGCTGAAAGGTCGCTTGGGAACCTAACCCCGGTTCCGAAGCTGGTCGCGGATTTCGGTCAGCAATTCGACCTCGCTCGGGCCAGCCTCGGCGTCCGGGCCTTTGCGCATCGCCTTGTTCGCCGCCTTGATCATCAGGAAGATGATGAAGGCGAGGATGAGGAAGCTTACGACCTCGGTCACGAACGAGCCCCAGCCGAGCACCGGCGCGCCGGCCTTCTTGAGCGCGGCATAGTCGGTCATCGAGCCGTGATAGTCGGCGGGGACGGGGCCGAGCAGCACGAAGTAGCTCGAGAAATCGAGGCCGCCAAAAATCCTGCCGATGATCGGCATGATGATGTCGTCGGTGAGGCTCGCGACGATCTTGGCGAACGCGGCACCGATGATCACGGCGACCGCGAGATCGAGCACGTTGCCCTTGGCGATGAAGGCGCGGAATTCCTTGAGCATGGCAGCCCCTTCTTTCACATTGCGTCGGGCCGAAGCGTAGCGTGTGCGCGCCAGAATGAAAGCCGCCACTGTGTTGCTTCGCTAGGACAGCATTGAAACGGAACGGGGGCGCATCTAATTAGCCGCGCGTTGATCAAGGGGACCGATGATGACCGCACTTCGCCGTTTCGGACTGCTCGCGCCGCTGGCCGCCTTCAGCCTCGCGGGCTGCGGGCTCAACAGCGTTCCCACCGCCGAGGAGAACGTCAACGCCAAGTGGGCCAACCTTCAGGCCGACTATCAGCGCCGCAGCGACCTCATCCCGAACCTCGTCGCCACGGTGAAGGGCTATGCCAAGCAGGAAAGCAATGTCCTTATCGCCGTGACCCAGGCGCGCGCCGATGCGGGCCGGGTCAAGCTCAGCGCCAGCGACCTCGACGATCCAGCCAAGGTCAAAGCATTCAACGACGCCCAGGGCCGGCTAACCTTCACCCTGCAGCGGCTGCAGGAAGCCTATCCCGACCTCAAGTCCAACGCGAATTTCCTTGCTCTCCAGGACCAGCTGGAAGGCACGGAGAACCGCATCAATGCCTCACGCCGCGATTATAATGAGTCCGTCCAGGCGTATAATACCCGCATCCGCACCTTCCCGGACGCGATCGGCGCGCGGATCTTCTACGGCGCCAAGCCGAAGGTGCCGTTCGAAGCCTCGGCCGCGGCGCAGGAAGCGCCGACGGTCGACTTCAACACCAGCGCCGGCTGAGGTGAGCCCACTCCGTCATCGCGAGGAGCGGAGCAACGTGGCGATCCAGCGTTTTCTGGATTGCTTCGCTGCGCTCGCAATGACGGTGCTGCTGTTTTTCGCCGCGCCGGCGTCCGCCCAGACTTTCCCGAAGAACAACGGCTCGCCGGTCGTCGACCAGGCGAACCTGCTCAGCCCCGAGCAGGAGCTGGATCTCAAGTCTAAGGCGCAGGCGCTCTTCGCCCAGAGCCACCGCGCGCTCGCAATCGCCACGGTCAACAGCCTCGAAGGCTATCCGATCGAGGATTATGCGTATCGCCTGGGCCGCGACTGGGGTCTTGGCAGCAAGGACAAGGACGATGGCGTGCTCTTGCTCGTCGCGCCCAACGAGCGAAAGGTGTGGATCGCGACCGGTTATGGAGCCGGTGGATTCCTGACCGATGCCATGTCGGGGGTTATCGTTCGCGAGGACATCTTGCCCCACTTCAAGCAGAAGCCGCCGGACTATGGCGGCGGCATCGAGGCGGGCGCCGCCGCGATCATCAAGCAGATGAGCCTTCCGGCGGACCAGGCCCAAGCCAATGCCGCCAAGGCCGAGCAGGCAGCGCGCGCGCGCCGCGACGCGAGCCCCGGCATCTTGCC
>DATEIK010000195.1:0-7069 GCA_035279065.1 Sphingomicrobium sp.
GCAGGTCGGAACCGACGTCGTGGTCACGCTGTCGGGCAGCGACAAGATGACTTTCTCGAGCGCTACCGTGGCGACGGTCAAGGCGGCACTGCAGTTCGGCAGCGGCACTAGCGGCGGAACAACCGGCATGACGATCACCGGAACCAACAACGGCGATACGCTGAACGGCACTGCCGGAGACGACGTGATCAAGGGGCTTGGCGGATATGACGTGATCCACGGCGGCGGCGGCAATGACCGGATCTACGGCGGCCTCGGCGGCGACGGATTGTGGGGCGGCGCTGGAGCCGACGTGTTCGTCTACACCTCGACCGCCGAGGCCCCGCCATACGGCCTGATCTATACCGAGTGGGACACGATCCATGACTTCCAGTCGATCGACAAGATTGACCTGTCCGCGATCGACATCGATCCGACCGTGGCCGGCAAGCAGTCGCTGCACTTCGTCGGCATTACCGACGGCGTGAACATTCCCGATCATTCCGCCGGGGCGCTCTATATTGCGAAGAACGGCGATTACGTCTGGATCGAGGCCTTCCTCAACGGCGACGGCTACCCCGACCTCAACATCGACATCTACGGGCCGGACGCTTCGAACATCTCGGCGAGTAATTTGATCTTATGAGCGCGCGCAGCCCGGCCGCCCGGGACGCATCCGCTACGCGGACCGGCCCGCCGCTCGCTTACGCTCGCTACGTGTCTTGCTTGGGATGGCAGGAGTGGAGGGACTCGAACCCCCGGCCCTCGGTTTTGGAGACCGATGCTCTACCAACTGAGCTACACTCCTATGCCCGCGCCGCGAGGTAGCGAGCGCCCGTTCGGCGTGCAAGGCCGCCTTATTGCGAATCGCTTGCAATAGCCGCAATCGCCACTATCGCGCGTTGCGGCAGGCTCACGCGACAAGGACTCACGAGTGGACGACAGGACGGGTTTTGATACGGCGACGCGGATCGCCGCGGGCGACGACGGCACGAATTACGATCGCGTGGCGATTGCGCTCCACTGGGCGACGGCGTTCCTGGTGATCGCCAATTTCACGCTGGCGCAGACATGGGACTGGTTCGCCAAGCCGACGAAAGGCCTGATGGAAGACACGCACATGTCGTTCGGCGTCCTGCTCGCGGCGGCGGTGATCGCGCGGCTGGTCTGGCGTTGGCTGCCGGGGCACCAGCTCTCATCGCTGGAAGCCGGGTGGGTGCGGCTTGCGTCGAAGGCGACACATTACCTGCTCTACGGCCTCCTCGTCATCGAGGCCGGCCTCGGCTTCGCGTTCCGCTGGGGCGCGGGACGGCCGATGGAGTTCTTCGGGCTCGGGATCCCGCCGCTGACCGGCGCGATCGACAAGGCGCTGCGCCACGATTTGCGCGAGATCCACGAGAAAATCGGCTGGGCGATCATCATCCTCGCGCTGATCCACGCGCTCGCCGCGCTCTATCACCATTACGCCCTGAAGGACCGGGTGCTGGAGCGGATGCTGCCGGCGGTGCGGCGGAGTTAGCGGGCCAGCACTTTGAAATAGGCCGCTTCGACCTCGGCGCAGACGCCATCCCAGGTATAAGCCTGCGCGGCGCGGCGAGCGGCAGCACCGATGCGGCGGCGCTCTTCCGGTGAGTCGATCAGGCGGCCGGCAGCGGCGGCGTAAGCGCCGGCGTTGGCCGGCGCGACGAGGAGGCCGGTGCGGTCGGGCTCGATCAGCGCGCGGGAATTGGGCGCGTCGGCAGCGATCATCGCCACGCCCGAAGCCATCGCCTCGAGAATGACGTTGCCGAAGGTCTCGGTGACGCTCGGGTGGAGCATGATATCGGCACTGGCCACGGCGCGGGCGAGGTCGGCGCCGGTTAGATGGCCGGTCAGCACGACGTCCCGCAGCACGCGGAGGCGGTCGGCATGCGGCCCGGCGCCGACGATGAGGGCGCGCACATTGCCGCGCTCGCGCTGGAGCCGCTCGACGGCGGCGATGAAGACGTCGACGCCTTTTTCGATGACCGGGCGGCCGAAGAACATCACCACGATGTCGTCGTCGGCCCAGCCCTGGGCGCGCCGCCAGGCGCAATCCCGGCGCGAGGGGTTGAACAGCGCGTGATCGACGCCGCGGCTGAACAGGCTCACGCGATCGTCGCCGCGGAAGCGCTTCACCTCGTCGATCAGCGCCGGCGTCGGGGCGAGGACCCAGTCGGCGCGGCGATAGAAGCGGCGAAGATGCGCCTCGATCAGCGGCTTCAGCCAGCCGAGGCGATAATAATCGAGATAGGATTCGAACCGGGTGTGCATGCTGGCGACGATCGGGATGCCGCGCGCTTTCGCGAAGGTCTGGGCGCGGACGTCGAGGAGGTCGGGCGTCGAGACATGGACGATGTCGGGTGCGAACCGCTCGACATCGCGCCGGATCGAGCGCGGCAGCCCGAGCGCGAGCTGGAACTCGGTGCGGACGGGCAGCGTGACCGACGGCACCGGGACGAGCGTGCCTTCGGGTTCGAAGGCGGGCGTGTCGGTGACCGGTGAGTAGGCGCGTACCGTATGGCCTTGCCGTTCGAGGTAGGCGACAAGCTTGTTGAGCGCCTGGTTCGCGCCTTCGCGCACGTAATTGTAGTTGCCCGAGAAAAGCGCGACGCGGAGCGGCCGCGCGCGGTTCACAGGCTGCGGAAATTGAGCACGGCGTTGAGCACGAACAGTACCAGCCCGGCGAAGACCGAGGTCACGATCCGCGCCGGGATATAGTGCATGCCCAAGGCGAGGAAGCCGGCGAACAGCGCCAGCGTGACGACGAGGCCGACCAGCGCGTTCAGGATGAAATAGGCATAGCCGGCGACCACCCTGCGGTCCGTCCCGCGGTAGATCCAGGTACGGCCGAAGACGTAATGCAGCGTGTTGGCGGCGATGAAGGAAAGCGCCGCCGCGGGCAGCTTGGCCATGCCGCCTTGCTCAACCAGCAGCCACAAGACCCCGAGCCCGAAGGTGAACACGCCGATGCTGACGACGGTGTTGCGCCAAAGGAGCACCGCGCCGCGGCGGCTGAGGAGCCGGTCGAGCAGCCGCGTGCGGCGCTGTTCGCTCGCTGCGCCCGCGAAATATTCGGCCTTGGTCAGCGCGGGCCCGCCGGCGCGAGCTGAAGCGCGGCGGGTTCGGAAGGATCGCTCGCGTCGGGCCAGCGCGTCCGCCGTTTCAAAGCGGGGTGCAGGAACAGCGTCGGGAGCTTGAGGAACAGCAGCTCGGAGTGGATGAACGCGTCGATCGCGCGCTCCCACCATTTGAAATCACGCTTGCCGTGCCGTTTCAGCCAGCCGTCGTACGGGGCCCAGTGGCTCGGCTCGTCCTGCTTGATCACCCGGAAGATCTTGGCCAGCGCGCGGTCCTCGAGCACCGCGGGGTGGCGGAGCAGGATCTCGACCTGGCGATAGCCCCGCTGCTCGGTCAGCGAGATGACCCGGCACAGCTCCTCGAAATGCCCCTGTTCGATGAAGCGGTCGAGGTCGAGGTCGTCGATGCGCTTGCCGAACACGAGCTCGACGAAGCGGTCGATGTGCCCGCAGGTGCGGTCGACGTTGAGCGGCATTTGCCCCCGCTTCTCGAACCAGCGCTTGAACATCAGGTAATGCTTGTGCTCGTCGGCGCGGTGCGCCTCCACTTGCGCGATCAGCTGGTGGTCGTCGGGGAAGTGACGCCGGACGGCGTACAGCACCTTGTCGAGCGCGGTGTAACCGCGATGCTCGTTGTAGATGTAGATGGCAGTGACGATGTCGAGCCAGCGCCCGCGAAACCAGGACATGACCCGACGCTAAGCGTGGTGCCGGGGCCGGTCAACGCGGCCGCGGCGGTCGGTGTCAGGCTTCGGCCTCGCCGAAGAAGCGCGTCCCCGCACTACCCGCGAGCGCCCAGCGGACCTGGGCCTTGACCAGCCCGAGCTTGGGCACGTCGATCCGGACATGCTCGCCGATGTGGAAGTCGTCGCCTTCCATCCGGCAGCCTTCCTCGGAGAAGTCGGTCAGGCGCACGGAAACGGTGGCGCCGTCGGCGCGGTGCACGACCGCGTCGATCGCGACCGGAAAACGGTCCTTGCGGCCGATCCATCCCTGCATGCGCTGCATTGCCAGGTCCCCACGCGTGTGGCGTGCTTATGGGGCAAGCCGAGTAAACGAAGATTTAAGTGCGTCACGCGGGCCGAACGCCGTTGCGCGACTCGCTGCGCCATGATGTTGTCCGGTGCGATTAAAGGGGAGAGGCCATGAGGCAAAGCAAGCGCGCACTCTTGATGAGCGTGGCGGCGATCGTGTTGCTCGCCAGTGGTTGCCAGAAGACCGGCAGCGCGGGCGCCAATCCGGCGGGCATTGAGGCAGCGATCAAGGCCGACGAAAAGGCCTGGAGCGATCAGTTCCAGGCCAAGCCGCGTGACCTCGAGACGCTCGTCAGCCACTATGCGGACGATGCCGATTTCATCGCGCCCGGCGTCAAGCCGACCAGCGGCCTGACCCAAATCCGCAAAGCCTATGCCGAGGGCCTGACGGACCCGAACTTCAACATCACCTTCGCAGCCGACAAGATCGATGTCGCGCAGGCGGGCGACATGGCCACGTCGCGGGGCCGGTTCGAGCAGACCTATACGGACCCCGAGTCCAGGCAGCCGGTGAAGATCAGCGGCGCATTCCTGACGGTCTACAAGAAGCAGGCCGACGGCAGCTGGAAAGCGGTGCAGGACTGGGCGGTCGCCGATCCCGGAAAGCCGACGCCGGTCGCGCCGGCCAAGCCCGCGACGCGCGCGAAGATGGTGTCGTTCAACTAGCGGCTGCTCAAGCGGCACGCCGCAGAAGAGGGGGCAATATGAAATTGAGGGGCAGTCTTTTCCTGTGGTGCAGCGCCGTGAGCGCGCTCGCCGTGCCGGCTTCCGCGTTGGCCCAGGCGGTGCCATTGAGCGCGCCGTCGTCGGCCGCTCCGGCGCCGTCAAAGCCGAAGCCCAAGGCCGCCGTGCCAGTCCTCGTCCCCGGACGCGGAACTGCCGTTCCGGTCAATCCGCAGGGACTCGGAACCGCCGTTCCGGTGAGCCCGCAAGGGCTCGGCACCGCAGTGCCGGTTACGACATCGCAGCCCCCGCTCGCGCGGCCCCCCGAGGGATCGGGAACGGCTGTTCCGGTCGGCAGCGGACCGGTCGTCGTTGTACCTGTCGGACCTGGCGGCGGCGGCGATATCGTCGTGCAGACGCCGTCGAACGGCGAGGGGAGCCCGATGCTGGTGAGCCCGGCCGGCCCACTGCCGCCCGAGCAGGACGGCGTGAGGCGGCATTACCAGTTGATCGCGCTCGGATTCGAGGTGCTTCGCCAGACGGTTGACGACATGCTGGAGCGCGACGGCGCCGGCGACGAAGTCCAGATCCGGTCGACTGCGCTCAATGTCGCAGCGGATGGAAGCTTCCTCGGCGATACTTCCACTCGGAGCGGAAAATTCGGGGCGCCGGATCACAGTGATTTCGGCGCCGGCACCGCAGAAGCGGGGTGGAGCGCCGATCAGCGCCTGGGCGGCCTCAAGACAGGCGACATCTATCCGCGAACGGACTTCGGTGTAGCGAGCACCGTTGTCCCAAAGCACGACGGCGACCTGCCGATGGTGCTGTGGGACGGTGTCCTCGAGAATGGCGGCAACAGCGTTGTCGTTGTTCCGACAATCTGGGAGCTGGATTCAAACTCTCCGCAGTCCGCGATCCGCAGCTGGGGCATGCAGCTCGACTATCAGGCACGCGAGCATCCGCAGAGGATCGCAGCGGCGCTCACGCACGTGGTGTCCGAGCAACCGGCCGTCGACGACGACCTGTTCCCGGAGATTTCCATCGCCATCCAGGGCGACCGACCGATCGCCACCGCAGAGCAGCTGCCGACCGTGAGGATTGTCGACATTCTGCTGCCGATCATCCTCGTGCAGCGACCGGCGGCGCTCGATCCAAAAATCATCATGAAAATTCCGGCGATTCCGCTCAGCTTCCAGCGCGCCGAGGAGCTGTCGGGCCGCGGGCCGAGCATGATCAGAATTCGGAAGCCCGATGGCAGCACGGTCACGCGCTATCTACCGACGGGCGGCTTCGCGGTTCGTTACAAGGATCCGGACGGGATGGACGGCGACTATCTGCTCAGCTTGCGACTGATCAGGATCGATGACCAGGGCCGGCAGGAGTAAGCCGGCTCAAGCGGCGATGTCGTAGGGCTGGATCTCGCCGGAGAGATAAAGGCTGCGCGCCTTGACCCGCGACAGCTTGCCCGAGCTGGTGCGCGGCAGCGTGCGCGGCGGGATTAGCTCGACGACGGGCGAGATGCCGGTGATCGCGCGCACCCGCTCGCGGATGTCGTCGCGCAGCCGGCCGCGCTCGTGGGGGTCGGACACGCGGCAGTGGACCAGCACGGCCGGGGTTTCTTCGCCGCTCGGCCCGGTGATCGCGAAGGCGGCGATGTCGCCGGACTTGAAGCCCGGCAGCTGCTCGACCGCCCACTCGATGTCCTGCGGCCAGTGGTTGCGGCCGTTGATGATGATCATGTCCTTGGCGCGGCCGACGATGAAGATGTAGCCGTTCGACATGTAACCCATGTCGCCGGTGTCGAGCCAACCGCCCTGGAGGCAGGCCTCGGTCGCCTCCTCGTCGCGGAAATAGCCGACCATGACACTGGTGCCGCGAACCCAGACCTTGCCGATGCCGCGATCGGGCAGGATCGCGCCATTGCCGTCGCGGATCTCGATCTCCATGCCGCGCACGGGCCGGCCGCAGTTAACCACGGCGCGGTAGCGGCGCGGCCGATCGGCGTCGGCGTCGTCCTCGCGGCCCGAGAGTTCCTTCTCCTCGACCAGTTCAAGCCGGATGCCCTCGCCCGGCGGCATCAGCGAGACGGCGAGCGTGGCCTCGGCGAGGCCGTAGCTGGGGCAGAAGGCACCCGCGTGGAATCCGGCGGGAGCGAAGCAATCGACGAACGTCTGCATCACGTCCGGGCGGATCATGTCGGCGCCATTGCCCGCGATGCGCCAGCGGGACAGGTCGAAGCGGTCCTCGGCGCGGGTCTGGGAGCTCATGCGGCGCGAGCAGATGTCGTAGCCGAAG
>DATEIK010000196.1:0-6771 GCA_035279065.1 Sphingomicrobium sp.
GACGGTGAAGAGCTTTGCCGACCGCTTCAGCCGCGCCATCTCGGAAGCCGAGCCGCAGACCTTCACCGCGAACATCCGCAAGGTCGAGCGCAAGGGCCGCATCTTCCTCGACTGGCTGAGGAACCAGCGCGGCGCGACCGCGGTCATGCCTTACTCCGCCCGCGCCCGCGAAGGCGCGCCGGTCGCCGCGCCGGTCGCCTGGGCTGAACTCGGCAAATATGACAGCGGCCATCACTTCAGCATCCGCGACGCCGGCAAGCTCTTGAAGCGCTCAAGCTCGAAGGCGCTTGCAGGTTGGGGCGAGGCAAAGCAGGCGCTGCCGGACCTCTAATCGCGGCATGGCCTAGCGGGAATGTGATTCTCGCCGAACATGGGCTAAACTCACGGCCCGATGGGGGAAGCGAAGCATGAGGGGCTGACCGTTCCGGGTCGTGCCGTGCTCGCGCGAGAGCCTGGCTTTAGCCTTGGCCCCGTCAAAGCCAGTCCATCCACCCGGCAAGTCATCATTGGCGGCACGTCCCACACGGTTGAACCGCGGGTCATGCAAGTGCTCGTCGTGCTGGCCAAGGCGCGGGGCGCGGTTGTTTCGCGCGACGAGCTGATCGACCGCTGCTGGGACGGCCGGATCGTCGGCGACGATGCCATCAATCATGCAATTGCCAAGCTTCGCCAGCTTGCAGCGGGAAGCGCTGGCGCGTTCGCCATCGAGACGATTCCGCGCGTCGGTTACCGGCTGCTCGTGGAGGGCGCCCTCGCGCCCGGTGACGAGGCCCTCGAACCGGGCGACACAGCCAAGGCGCCGCTCAGCCGCCGTATGGTGCTGGGGTCAGGCATTGGAGGCGCAATCGTGCTCGCCGCCGCGTCGTTTGCGATCCTTCCGCGCCCTCGACAACCGGCGCCCCTGGCGAAGGCCTATTATGAGCGAGGGCTCGCAACTCGCGGCCAGGGCTATGCCAACGAGTATGAGCAGGCGGTCGGCTATTTCCGCAAGGCGGTCGATATCGATCCGAATTATGCCGACGCGTGGGGCGCGCTCGCGTGGAGCTATCGAGTCCTCGTGGCGACCCAGGACCGCCCGGATTCGGCGCGCCTGGCCGCCCTGGTGAACTCCGCCGCGCAACGGGCGATTTCGCTCGACGGCGATAATGCTGACGCGCGGCTGGCGTTGCTCTTGCTCCAACCCAACTACCGGAGATGGGCGGAGGTCGAGCGGGGATGCCGCCTTCTGCTCGAAAAGCAGCCCCGGCACAGCATCACCCAGTTTCACCTTGCTTTCATTCTGGGCGAAACCGGCCGCTGGCGCGACGCGATCCCTCACATGGAATCGGTCTGCAACCGCGAACCGACCTGGCCGATGGCGCGAGCCAGGCTGTTCGAAGAGCTGAGCAATGCCGGACGCCTCGAAGAGGCAGATGCGCGCCTTGAGGAAGCGATGCGCGTCGCGCCGCGCAATGCTTATTTATGGTCGTCGAAAATCGAGCATCTTTTGCTGACCGAGCGACCTGCGGAAGCCGCCGCGTTGCTTGCTGACGAAACCGCCCGTCCGATCGATGAAGATCAGGCGGTGGTGCAGCAGGAGTGGATCGTGGACGCCTTTGCGAGCGGCTCGCCGGACCAGCGGAAAAGCACCGTGTTGCGCCTGCTCGAGGATGGCGCGAACCTCCTTTATGCGGCCAAGGTCTCCGCCTTGCTCGGCGAGCGCGACACGGCCTTTTCACTGCTGGACGGCGTTTACTTCGGTCGAGGGCCGTGGGGCGCCAAAAAGGACTTGCGCTCTCCGACCCATCCCCTCTTCAGCGCTGCCGCTGCATCCCTGCGCAGCGATCCGCGTTTCGGGCGCCTTTTGGAGGAGACGGGTCTCGAGGCCTATTGGCGCGAAACGAAGACCCAGCCGGACTTTCGCCGTTTCGCCGAGGTATAGCCCTATTGCGGCAGCCGCCGCTGCCACCAGTCGCTGTCGAGAACCTCGATCCGGTGGTCGGTGATATACCAGGCACCATCAGAAGCCTGCTCGCACGTCCACGCTCGTTGCAGCATGCTCCTCACTTCCCCATCGCTGAGGTCGAGCGCGGGAAAGGCGGCGCCGAGCCACTCCCTGTCCTCATTGTCGAACTTTGCAGTCGCAGCTTCGCATGCGCCACGGCTCGCGTACGGCGTGTCCGTGTTGAACGCGTGCGTTGCGGACGCCGGACTGGCGAGCCCGGCGGTTCCAGCGGCCAGGGAAATCAAGACTGCTTCCAACGAGTTGACCTTGCGACGCCCAGCATTTTGATCCTGCATGATTGCCTCCTGTACTTTCGCGATTGCGCAAGGAGGCTATCGAACTTGCGCCGACGAAGACCATGAAGGCGGAATGACCGTTTGCCGATGTTTCGATGACGCGTCCCCCTTCGAAGGCTTGCAGGCCGGACGCGCCGCGGTCGATTTTGCCGGCAAGGCTTTCGTGTGCGAAGTGCACTGACGGGTTGCGCATTGCGGCAAGGCCAAGCAACCTTGGCGGATGAAATCGCGCTCCGCCTCGCTACTGCCCGCTCTTCTCATCCTCACCGCGGCTTCTCCCTCCGAGCTCGCGCGGTGGAAGGCCGAAGCGTCGCGGGTGACGATCACCCGCGACGATTGGGGCATTGCGCACGTCCACGGCCAGTCGGACGCCGATGCCGTGTTCGGCATGATCTACGCCCAGGCCGAGGACGATTTTCCGCGGATCGAGGCCAATTACCTGACGGCGCTCGGCCGCACCGCCGAGGCCGACGGCGAGGCGGCGCTCTGGGCTGACCTCCGCGCCCGCCTGTATGTCAGCGAGCCCGAGCTCAAGGCCTATTACGCGAAGAGCCCGGCCCAGATGCAGACCCTGATGAAGGCTTGGGCTGATGGCCTCAATTATTTCCTGGCAACGCATCCGCAGGTGAAGCCGCGCGTGCTCAACCGGTTCGAACCGTGGATGGCGCTGAGCTTCACGGAAGGCAGCATCGGCGGCGACATCGAGCGGATCAAGCTCGACGCACTCCGCGATTTCTATTCATCCTCGCCGCCAGTGCCGACGGAAAGCCAGCCGAAGTCCGGCGAACGCGCGTCGGCGGATGACCCGGAGAAGCAAGCCTCCAACGGCATTGCCATCGCGCCCGGACTGACCCGAGACGGCCATGCGCTGCTGCTGATCAACCCGCACACCAGCCACTATTTCCGGTCCGAGGCGCAGGTGACCAGCGACGAGGGCCTGAACGTCTACGGCGCTTCGACGTGGGGGCAATTCTTCGTCTACCAGGGGTTCAACGCCCACGCCGGCTGGATGCACACGTCGAGCGGCATCGACAATGTCGACGAGTTCACCGAGGTCGTGGAGCAGCGCGGCAAGGTGCGGTGCTATCGCTACGGCAGCTCGTGCAATCCGCTCGGCGTGCGCCCGGTGACCGTCCGCTACCGGCTGCCGTCGGGCAAGCTCGCGTCACGCAGTTTCACGACCTATTTCACCCACCACGGGCCGATCATCCGCGCCGAGAACGGCCGCTGGGTTTCGTTCGCGATGATGAACCGCCCGGTCGAAGCGCTGCAGCAAAGCTTCAACCGCACCAGGACCAGCGACATCGGCTCCTTCATGCAGGTCGCGCAGCTGAAGGCGAACAGCTCGAACGACACGATCTTCGCCGATGACAAGGGCGAGATCGCCTACCTTCACCCGCAGTTCGTGCCGACTCGCGACGACAAGTTCGATTACACGAAGCCGGTCGACGGGACCGATCCCGCCACCGACTGGGCGGCGCTGCACCGGCTGAGCTCGCTCCCGAACAGCATCAACCCGCCCAATGGCTGGGTGCAGAACACCAACAGCTGGCCCTATCGCGCGGCAGGCGCCTACAGCCCGGACGCCAAATACTTCCCCAAATATATGGACATGGTCGGGCCGAACTTCCGCGAAGACCACGCGATCCAGCTGCTGACGCGGAGCCGTGGGTGGACGCTCGAGGGCCTGCAGGCTGCGGCGTACGATTCCTTCCAGCCGGGGTTCGCCGAGATGGTCCCGGCGCTGCTCCGGGCGTACCAGATGCTGCCGACCGCCGACCCGCGGCGCGACCGCCTGGCGGGCCCGATCTCGGTCCTTCGCGGGTGGGATTTTCGGTGGGGTTCGAATTCGATCGCGCAATCGCTGGCGGTCTATTGGGGCGAAGCGCTGATTGCCGCCCTGCATCCGCCCGCCGACGAGGACAAGAACACCTACATGGCGCGGATCACGCGCGACACGACCGCCGAGCAGAAAGTTGCGGCGCTCGACGAGGGAGTCGCGAAGCTCCAGCGCGACTTCGGCCGCTGGCAGATGCCGTGGGGCGACATCAACCGCTTCCAGCGCATCTCCCCGGCGATCGTCCCGCAGTTCAGCGACGAGGGGCCCAGTATCCCGGTGCCGTTCGCCGCGGCCAAATATGGCTCGCTCGCGTCCTTCGAGGCGCGCGGCGCAAAGACGACGAAGCACATCTTCGGCAGTTACGGGAATAGCTTCGTCGCGGTGGTCGAGTTCGGCCCTCGCGTCCGCGCCAAAGCGATCACTGCCGGCGGAGAAAGCGGCGATCCCGCCTCGCCGCACTTCAACGACGAGGCCCAGCGCTACGCCTCAGGCGCGCTGCGCGAGGTGTATTTCTATCCCGACCAGCTCCAAGGCCACACCGAGCGGACGTATCGGCCTGGGGAATAGCATCATTGCGAGCGTAGCGAAGCAATTCAGTCCGCCGGCTGGATTGCCGCGGCTCCTGCGGAGCCTCGCAATGACGAACTCGGGCTAAACCCCCGCGAACTTGTCCGTGGCGCGGATCAAAGTGTCCAGGTTGCCGGGTTCGCTGAACAGGTGGCCGGCGTCCGGATTGATGTGGAGCTCGACCTCGGGCCAGGCTTCCTTGAGCTTCCACGCGGCGATTGGCGGGGTGCAGGTGTCGTGACGTCCCTGCGAAATCACGCCGGGGATGCCGCGCAGCTTCTCCGCGCCCTTCAGCAACTGACCCTCTTCGAGCCAGCCGTGGTTGGCCATGTAATGGTTCTCGATCCGCGCCACCGCGACCGCGACCTCCGGTGACGTGAAATGCTCGATCGTCTCCGGGCTTGGCAGCAGGGTGACGATGTCGCCCTCCCACTTGCTCCAGGCTTTCGCGGCGGTCAGCTGGACGTTCTTGTCGTCGCCGGTCAGGCGCCTGCGGTAAGCTTCGACGAGGTCGCCGCGCTCGGCCTCGGGAATCGGCTCAAGGAATTCGTCGAACTTGTCGGGATAGATCTGTGACGCGCCGCCGTCCTTGTACATCCAGTCGATCTCATATTGGTCGAACAGGAAGATGCCGCGCAGCACCAGCTCGGTGACGCGCTCGGGATAGGTCTGCGCGTAGGCGAGGGCGAGGGTCGAGCCCCAGCTGCCGCCGAAGACCTGCCACTTGTCGACGTTTGCGACCTGCGTGCGCAGCTTCTCGATGTCGTCGACCAGGTCCCAGGTCGTGTTGTTTTCCAGGCTCGCATAGGGCGTCGAGCGTCCGCAGCCGCGCTGGTCGAACACCAGGATCTTGTACTTGCCGGGGTTGAACTGGCGTCGGTGGTCGGGGCTCGATCCACCGCCGGGGCCGCCGTGCAGGAACACGACCGGCTTGCCATTCGGATTGCCGCACAGCTCCCAATAGAGGCGGTGGCCGTCGCCGACGTCGAGCATGCCGGTTTGATAGGGCTCGATCTCGGGATAGAGCGTGCGGCGCGCGCGGGTGTTGGCGTCGAGCACAGGCGGTCCTTTCAGAAGCTGAATTCGGAATAGATGCGTTTGACGTCGCCGTGCCACTCGTTCTCGAACTTGTCGAGCAAGCGATCGGCAGGCGTCACTCCGGTTGCGACGACCTCGCGCAACGGGTCGAGGAAGCCGCCCTCATTGTCCCCGGCGCTGTTCAGTTGTGCGCGGTTGGTGAGACCAGTCGCGGCGATGTCGAGCACCTCGCCGGCGAACTCGCGCATGGAGCGGCCGTCGGGGGTTTGCGCCTTGAGCGCGAGCCGCGGCACGTCGTGGCGCAGCTTCTCGCGCTGCTCGATCGACCAGTCCTTGACCAGGTCCCAGGCGGCATCGAGCGCGGTGTCGTCGTAGAGCAGCCCGACCCACAGCGCCGGCAGCCCGCAGATGCGGCCCCAGCGCCCGCCGTCGGCGCCGCGCATCTCGAGGAAGCTCTTGAGGCGCACCTCGGGGAAGGCCGTCGAGAGATGGTCGACCCAGTCGGTCAGCCGCGGCTTCTCGCCCAGCAGTTGCGGCAGCTTGCCTTCGAGAAAATCGCGGAAGCTCTCGCCGGCGACATCAATATATTCCCCGTCGCGGTAGACGAAGTACATCGGCACATCGAGCATGTAGTCGCAGTAGCGCTCGTAACCGAAGCCATCCTCGAACACGAACGGCAGCATGCCGGTGCGGTCCGGGTCGGTGTCCTCCCAGATGTGGCTGCGGAAGCTCTTGAAGCCGTTGGGCTTGCCCTCGGTCAGCGGCGAGTTGGCGAACAGCGCGGTCGCCACCGGCTGCAGCGCGAGGCCGACGCGGAACTTCTTCACCATGTCGGCCTCGCTCGAATAATCGAGGTTGGTCTGGATGGTGCAGGTGCGAAGCATCATGTCGAGCCCGAGGCTGCCGACCTTGGGCATGTAGTTGAGCATGACCTTGTAGCGGCCCTTGGGCATGACCGGCAGGTCGGCGCGGGTCTTGTCGGGCCACATGCCGACACCGAGGAAGCCGAGCCCCAGCCGGTCCCCGATCATCTTGCACTGGCCGAG
>DATEIK010000197.1:0-4859 GCA_035279065.1 Sphingomicrobium sp.
GCGAAGCCGCGGCCGTGCCGATCGAGCCCTTCCGCGCGGGCCTGAAGCCGAGCGACGCCGACCTGCAGCGCTACTACGCCGCGAACCGCAACCGCTACATGATCCCTGAACAGCGGATGGTGCGGATCGCGCGCATCGGCCCCGAACTGGTGAGCGGCGTGTCGGCGTCCGAGAAGGAAATCGCGGACTATTACAACGCCAACCAGGCGAGTTATGGCGCCAAGGAAACCCGCAACCTCAGCCAGGCCGTCGTCGCCGACCAGGCCGCCGCCAATGCGATCGCGGCCAAGGCGAAGGGCGGCGCAACCCTCGCCGCGGCCGCGGGCGCAGGAGCCGCGGTCACCTCGCTGACTGACCAGTCGCGCCAGGCCTATGCTTCCGTCGCCGGGGACAAGGCCGCCGCCGCAGCCTTCTCGGCGGCGTCCGGAGCAGTGGTCGGGCCCATCCAGTCCGACTTCGGCTGGGTCGTGGTCAAGGTCGACGGCGTGAAAACGCAGGGCGGCAAGTCGCCGGCCGAGGCCAAGGCCGAAATCGCCGACAAGCTCACCGCCGACAAGCGCAAGCAGGCGATCGAGGACATCGTCGACAAGGTCCAGAACGCGGTCGACGAAGGCGCCAACTTCACCGAGGCGGCGAGCGCCAGCAAGCTGCAGGTGATAACCACTCCGCTGGTGACGGCTAACGGAAGCTCGCGCGCCGATGCCGGCTACAAGGTTCCGTCCGAGCTCGCGCCGGCGCTCAAGACGGGGTTCGAGATCGCGCCCAACGACCCGCCCGAGATCGTCACTTCGCCCGACAAGCAGAGTTATGCGCTCGTCTCCCCGGCGCAGGTCGTCGCTGCCGCACCGGCGCCGTTCACGAGCATCCGCGCCCAGGTGGAAAGCGACTGGATCAATGGGCAGGCCTTTCAGCGGGCGCGCGACACGGCGAAGCGAATCGCTGCCCGAGCCGCACAGGGCGTCTCGCTCGCCCAGGCGGTGAAGGAATCCGGGGTAGCGCTGCCGGCGACGCGGCCGATTGCGGCGCGGAGGATCCAGATCGCGGAAGCCAATGGCCAGATCGCGCCCCCGATGCAGGCGCTGTTCTCGCTGGCGCAGGGAAAGAGCCAGGCGGTCGCGGATACGCAAGGCCGCGGCTTCTTCGTCGTGAAGGTCAACAAGATCACCCCGGGCAATGCGTTGCTCCAGCCCGGCCTTGTCAGCCGGATGCAGAACGAGCTGCAGGACGCGCTGAGCCAGGACTATGCGCAGGAGTTCGTCGCCGCGGTCCGAGCCGACGTGAAAGCCAAGCGCAACGAGGACGCGATCAAGGCGGAGAAGGCGAGGATCACGCAGAGCGGCGGGTAAGCTTCAGCGCCGGCCTCTTGACCGCGGAACCTTTGTTGCCTACACGTTCCCCGTTCGTTCCAACGGGGAGTGACCGCACATGCTCACCGCCAAACAGCGCGAATTGCTGCTGTTCATCGACCAGCGCCTGAAACAGGACGGCATTTCCCCGAGCTTCGACGAGATGCGCGAAGCGCTTGAGCTCAAGTCCAAGTCGGGCGTGCACCGGCTCATTTCCGCGCTCGAGGAGCGCGGTTTCATCCGCCGCCTGCCCAACCGCGCGCGGGCCCTCGAGATCGTGAAACTCCCCGAGCTCCAGCAGAGCGCGAAGGTGGTGCAGTTGCGCCCCGCCGCGCCTGCTGCTGCCAACGACACGCTCGAAATCCCGCTTCACGGGCGGATCGCCGCCGGCACGCCGATCGAGGCGCTCCAGGGCACCGAGAATTTCGCGGTCCCCGCCGCGCTGCTCGGCCCCGGCGAGCATTATGCGCTGGAAGTTTCGGGCGATTCGATGGTTGACGAGGGCATCCTCGACGGCGATTTCGCGCTGATCCGCAAGGTCGACAGCGCGCGCGACGGGGAGATCGTCGTGGCCCTTATCGACAATGAGGAAGCGACCTTGAAGACCTATCGGCGCGAAGGGCGGATGATCCGCCTCGACCCGGCCAACAGCCGCTACGAGCCGCAGCGCTACGAAGAAGACCGCGTGAGCATCCAGGGACGGCTGGCGGGGCTGATCCGGCGGTACTGATGGCGGACGCCCGCATCGACTATGTGGAGCTGCCGAGCGCGACCGCGCACGAACTGACCCGCGCCTTCTACGCCAAGGCGTTCGGCTGGGACTTCACCGATTACGGCTCGACCTACGCCGCAACCACCAACGGGACGACCGACCTCGGGCTGCAAGGGGATCCGTCGGGCGCACTCGCCGCGCCGCTGCCGGTGGTTCGGGTCGGCGACCTCGAAGCCGCGTTCGACGCGGTGAGCAAGGCTGGCGGCGTGATCGCCAAGCCGATCTTCAGCTTTCCGGGCGGGCGCCGGTTCCATTTCATTGACCCGTCGGGCAGCGAACTCGCCGTGTGGAGTGACGCCTAAGGCGTCGTTTCCGCCCACGGGTGCTCGCCGACATGGTCGGCGACCGTGTCGACCTGCGGCGGATCGCCGAGCGCAATCGAAACTCCGCCAGTCCGTGACAGGGCCTGACGGTCGAGCTTGAGCCAGCGCGGGGTGCAGCCCCGCGGCAGGCGGCGGTCGGAAACGACGACGTCGGCTTCCGCGCAGGCGCGGGTGATCGTCTCCCAGTCGATCCGATAGTTGGAACGGGTGGCGAGGATGCGCCACTCGCGGCCCGCCGTGCGCACCGTGGCGACGCAGGCGTCGCGCGAGCAGGCGCTGTACGGGCGCGCACCAAGATCGCCCGGATCCCCATCGAATCCGGACGCTTCGGCCAGCAACTGGCGGACGAAGTCGCCCGCGCGGTCGCGGAGGATCAACGGCGTCCCCTCGCGCACCAGCGCCAGATGCATGCCGTCCCCGGTCACGAGCAGGTCGGGCGACGGCGCGAGAAGCGCGCCCGCGCCGCCGATCGCTGCCGGGACAATGCCCCACAGCCGGACACGGCTGTTCCATAGCGCGACCCAGATTCCGCCCGCGATCATCAGCCCGAACGCCCATTCGGGCATCGACGGCATCAGCGCGACCGCGCCCTTGCTCGAGGCGACGCCATGGGCGAGCTTCAGCAACCCGTCGATCGCCGCGCCGCACAGCAGCCACAGCGGCTTGCCCCAGCCCGCGACGTCGAGCATCAGCGCGCCCGCCTCCAGCGGCATGATGACGAACGTCGTCAGCGGGATGGCGATGATGTTGGCGCCGACGCCGTACAGTCCCGAGCGGTGAAAATGGAACAGGGCGAGCGGGACGAGCGCGAGCTCGACGACCAGCCCGGTCGCGATCATCCCGGCGAGGGCCCGAGCGAGGTGCGCAATGATGCCCTCCTCGCGCCGCTGGAACCATTTGCGCGACCAAGCGGTCGAGTGGAGCGCGACGATCGCGGTCACGGCAGCGAAGCTCATCTGAAAGCTCGCGCCGGCCAGCGCCTCGGGGCGGAACAGCAGGACGACGAGCGCCCCGACCGCGATCAGGCGAATGCTGATCGCGTCGCGGCCGAGCGCGATCCCGGCGAGGATCAGCAGAGCGGCGACGCAGCTTCGGACCGTCGGCACCTGGGCGCCGGTCAGCAAGGTGTAGCCGATGCCCGCCGCCGCCGCGACGCCGGCGGACACCACCACCAGGTTGAAGCGCAGCGCGAGCGTCTCGCTGAGCGCCAGCAGCTTCAGCGTCAGGAACATGGCGAAGGCGACGACCGCGGCGATATGGAGGCCGCTGACCGACAGGAGGTGCGTGAGGCCGCTGCGGCGCATCGCTTCGGCATCCTCGGCGCCGACCGCATTCTGGTCGCCAGTCGCGAGCGCGATGGCAATCCCGGCCGGGCGTTCCGGCAATCGTGACGCGATGTGCTGCCGAAGGCTGGTGCGGGCGCGATCGAGGCCGCGCGGCGCGGCGGACTTCACGACGCCGACCGGGCCCATCGCCTTGCCGACCGCGCCGAGCGCCTTGAACCAGGCATCGCGCGCGAAGTCGTAGGTTCCGGGCAAGGCCATCGGCGGGGGCGGCGCGAGCCGGGCCTTGACCCGAATCTCGGCACCCGCCGCGACGCCGGTGGGAAAATCGTCCTGATCGACCGAAACCCGGACGCGCGGCGGCAGCGCCGGGTCGTGCGGAGCCAGCGTCAGGCGGACCGACTGCCTGGCCGCCAAATAATCGACGCTTTCGACGCGGGCGGCGACATCGGTGACCACCGGCCGGCTAAGACGCGGCTGCTCGACCCAGGCCGACCGCGTCCAGACGAGGGCACAGCCGATCGTCGCGGCGAGCGCAAACCAGCCCAACGCTCTCCCGGAGCGACCAGCGACGAGGATGAAACCGGCGAGCGCCAGGCCCGCCGCGACGAACAGGAATGCCGCCCACTGGACACGCTGGTCGAGCGCGAACCACGCTGCGATGCCGCTGCCGAAGCCGATGACGAGCCACGGCGGGAGCTGCGCGCGCTCGCGCTCGAGCAGCCCTTCCAGCCCCTCGTGAAGCGCGGAAATCCGCGTCTTCCAATAGCTCCGAGCACGCTGTGGAAGAGGCGCTTCCCCCATGCTAGGGGCGCTCGTCCATTGCATTGCAGCATGAGTTTCAGAGGAAAGCGCGCCCGAGCGCAAGCGGAGAAAACTTGAACAGCGCAAGCGATAAGCCGGTCGTTACCCGATTTGCCCCCTCCCCAACCGGATTCCTGCACATCGGCGGCGCCCGCACGGCGCTGTTCAACTGGCTGTTCGCGCGCCATCACGGCGGGAAATTCCTGCTGCGGATCGAGGACACCGACAAGGCGCGCTCGACGACGGAAGCGATCGACGCGATCCTCGACGGCATGCGCTGGCTCGGGCTCGATTGGGACGGCCACGAATATTACCAATCGCAATTCTGGGC
>DATEIK010000198.1:0-7621 GCA_035279065.1 Sphingomicrobium sp.
CGACCCCTTTGAGGCTTTGCGGCTGTGCGGTCATTTGCGTTCCTGCGCGCGGCGGCGCTCGGCCTCCGCAATCGCCTCATTATATGGGGTTGAGAGGTCCATGTAGCTAGGCTCGTCGCTGCCCTCGGTCGGGAAGCGCGCAACGACCTTCACGTCCTTGAAGCCCGCGGCGAGCAACGGCATCGCGAAGCTCCTCTCGACCGCCTGCCGCGCGGCCTGACGGGCGAGCCGCATCGGCACTTCTGCCGTCGCCTGCTTGCGAAGGTCCGCCACCGCACGCGAGCGATTGGCCTGGTCGAGCTGCTGGTTGGCGTTGGTGAGCGCGGACAGCACCCCGTTCCCGCCGTACTCACGGATCGCATTCATATCGACGTCCGGGCCGGCAATCTCAACCTCCGGGAGCTTGACGCTCAGGGTGTGGCTCGACCCGTCCCACGCGACGTCGTCGGGCTGCAGCTTCGACAAGTCGAGCTCGTAACGCACGTCGCCGGGCAGGATCAGCGTCCGTTCGGAGCTGACCAGGCCGCCGAGCCGCTGCTGCTCGCTGCTGACCACCGACACGTACCGCGCGACAAAGGCGACCAGCCGGTTCTGCGCGCGCATGGATTCGAGGCTGGCGCTGGCGATCGTCTTCGGGTTCGGGCCGCCGAAAATCCAGTCGGCGACACCGCTGCTGATCCCGACCACGACGCCCAGCACCAGCGCGACGGCGACCATCGCCAGGACGAGGGGCTTGTTCAGGCGGCTTTCCATGACTCTTCGTCCTGTTGAACGAGGCCGCGCCGCTCGAGGTCCAGCAGGTGCGCGTAGACAGACCCGCCAGCCGCCGTGACGAGCCGCGGATCGAGGCCGGGATAGGCGCTGGCGACGATGTCGGGAATCGGCCGCGGCTGCTCGCCGACCAGCTTCAGGATTTGCTTCTCGCGCTGCAACCGATGACCGATCAGCCCGCGCACATATTGCTTCGGGTTGGTCACGGGTGCGCCATGCGCCGGATAATAGACCCGGTCGTCGCGCTGCCGGAGCTTGTCGAGGCTCGCCATATAGGCCGCCATGTCGCCGTCGGGCGGGACCACGACGGTGGTCGACCAGCCCATCACATGGTCGCCGCTGAAAAGCGCGCCCTCATAAGCGAAACACAAATGGTTCGAGGTATGACCGGGCGTCGCGACTGCCGTGATCGGCTTGGCGTCGACCGCGATGCTGTCGCCGTCACCGAGGATGCGGTCCGGTGAATAATCGCCATCGAACGATGCATCGGCGCGCGGGCCGACCGTCTCCAGCGCCAGCGGCGCACAGCCGACGACCGGTGCTCCCGTGACCTCGGCCACCGGCCGCGCGGCGGGGCTGTGGTCGCGGTGGGTGTGCGTGCACATGATCGCCACGACCGGACGTCCGGCAATCGCCCGCTCCAGAACATCGAGGTGCTCGGGCAGGTCCGGTCCGGGATCGATCACCGCGACCTCGCGTTCCCCGACGAGATAGGTCTGCGTCCCGTAATAGGTGAAAGCGCTCGGATTATGCGCGAGCACGCGTGCGATCCCGGGCTCTAGTTGCTCGAGCTTGGCGTAGGGCGCGTCCACGACGAGCGCCTCTGCCACGGCGGCTGGTGCCTTGGCTAGCAGCGCAGGTCGTAGGGACCGAGCGTATCGACGACCTGTTCGGCTCCGCTGGCGGCCGGCTTGCGCAGCACCTCGATCTGGACCTCGCTGCGCACGACGCCGTCGCAGACGCGATGCGGAAGCGGGATCCGCGCCGTCTGGCCGGAGCGCAGCGAAGCGAGCGCTACCTGTCCGCGGTTATCGTCGCGGCGGACGAAGCGGAGGCTGGTGCCGGCCGGAAGCTGCTCGTCGGCCCGCAAGAGCAGGATCGTGTCCGTCCGCATCGTCCCGCATGAATCGAAAACGCTCGGATCGTCGCTCGAGCCGCAATGCAACGTCATCCGCGGCGGCGGTAATGACGGCAGTATCGAACCAATGCCGATCGAGGTTGCAACCACCGCCTTGGGCTCCGGCAGCGGCGGCACGCTCCCATAGTCCTGGGACAAGGGGCGCGTCGAAGCGCCGGGCGCGGGGCGCGGTGCGAGCGAGGCGATCGTTGTGCCCGGCGCCGCCTTGGCGATCGAGGGCGCCGAGTCGGCCACGAGCGCCATGCTTGCGCCCTTGGTGCCAAGCCGGATGATTTCCGCGTCGAGCGCGCTCGCGATCTGGTCGCGGATCTCGGCCGGCATCTTGTCGTTCGCCTTCACCTTGGCGACCGCGTCCTTGAGCGTGTTCACCCACGCCGCATCGTCCTGGCCCTTGGTGCCGCACAGCTTGACCTTGGACTGGTGCGGCTTGCCCTCGACGATCGAGTTGACGACCGTTTCGAACTTGTGGGCATCGCAGTCCTGGAGGAGCTTTTCCATCTTCGGCGCCACCCCGCTGCCGGAGGGGCCGGCGGACGGCACGCCGGTTGCTGCCATGGCGAGGAAAAGCAGCGGAATCATCGATAGTTACTCCCCAGGGTCGCGGCGCGTCACCGCGTCTTCGATACCATCAAGTGAATACGCGTTGAACCGCTCAGGCGGCGAGCGGCGCGGTCGCGGCCGCCGGGACCGGCTGGCCTGCCCGCCGTGCGACCGCGGCGGGGTAAAGCCGCCCGAACAATGCTTCCATGCTGCTGTCCCAGCTGAACTGCAGCGCATGGATGCGCGCGGCCTCCGCCATGCGCGCCCGATCCGAGCCCAGGATGTCGAGGATGTTCGCGGCCATCGCTTCCGCGTCGCCCACCGGGCCAAGCCGCCCGACTTGCCTGGTGACGCGATCGATCATCGCGCCGGCCGCGACCCCCACAACCGGCAGGCCCGAGGCCTGCGCTTCGACGATCGACACGCCGAACGTCTCATCGGCCATGCCCGACACGTAGATGTCGGCACTCGCCAGCCAGCGCGACAGCTCGGCCCGGTCCCTCATGTAGCCGGGCATGACGATCCGGCTGTCTCCGAGCGCGGCGATGTCCGCCTTGAGCGGGCCCTCGCCGATCAGCGCCAAGCGTGCGCCGAGCTCCGGCGGAAGACGGCGGAAAGCGTCGACCACGACATCGGGCTTCTTCTCGCCGTCGAGCCGGCCGACATAAATGAGCAATGGCTGATGATCGGCGAGCCCGAGCTTGCGCCGCAGCCGCTCGTCGCGCCGCGACGGGCCGAACTCGCCCACCTCGACGCCCAGCGGCACCACGTCGACAGGATCGATGCCGAGGCTCCTGAGCTTGGCCGCGCCGCCGTTCTCGCTGAGCGCGAACACTGCGTCGAACCGCCGGTAGAGCGTGCCGCAATAGGCGTAGCAGAGCTTGGCGCACGCCTGCGCGACCGGATTGGTGATGAACTTGCGGAACGGCCGTTCGACATAGACCGTCGGGAAATCGGTCATGTATGCCGCGACCAGCGCCGTGTCCGGGTAACGGCGGCGATGCGCGATCGCCGCCCACGGGAGGACGTAGGCGTCCTGGCATTCTATGAGATCGGGCCGGAAGCGCTCGAGAGCGCGGCGCACCGCACCGGTCCTCAGCAGCAGCCGATAGTTGGGGCTCCCGGGCACGTGCGGGGAAGCGACCGTCACGGTGATCGCGCGGTCTTCCTCGATCACGTCGTCATGCGCGCCGGGGATGACCATCAGGTGCCGGTGCGGGGTCGAGCCGAGGATGTGGCGGCGCTTGTGCATCAAATAGGTGCGCACGCCCCCGCCGACCTCCGACCAGCTCTGGGTCAGGTCGCAGAACAATTGTGGCGCACGGCCAGGGATTCGCTCGGGTCGGTTCACTTGCGTCTCAAACCGCGAAGGCGGCGCAAAGTGCCAACGGCCGTAAGGGCGCTCCAGTGTCGGGAATTTTTACGCAATCGCGTCGCTTCCTCTTTTGCTTTCAGTAAAAAACAGCAAAAATCTGCCGTTTCTTGGAATTGGCACGCCCGTTGCTACTATTGCTGCGTCCACTTGGTTCCACGCCACGAAGGGGCGGTGCAGCGGTTCTCTGGTCCAGCTGCACCGCCCCTTCCTCTTTATGAGGCTTCGGCGTCGATCAGCTGCTGCAGCTCGCCGCTCTCGAACATCTCCATCATGATGTCCGATCCGCCCACGAACTCGCCTTTGACATAGAGCTGGGGGATCGTCGGCCAATCGCTATACTCCTTGATGCCCTGGCGCACGTCAGGGTCCTGGAGCACGTCGACGGTTTCATATTTCGCGCCGAGGCGATCGAGGATCGCGATCGCGCGGCTGGAAAAGCCGCACTGCGGGAACAGCGCCGTGCCCTTCATGAACAGGACGATGTCGTTGGCCTTGACGATCTCGTCGATGCGGCCCTTGGCGTCGGTCATTGGGTATTCTCCGTGTCGGGCACCGCGGTTTCGAGCTGCAGTGCGTGAAGCTCACCCCCAACGCGCCCCCCGAGCGCCGCATAGACGGCCTGGTGCTGCCTGATGCGGCTGAGCCCGGCGAAGCTATTGCTTACGACCCGCGCCGCATAATGATCGCCGTCGCCGGCGAGGTCGCGGATCGTCACTCGCGCGTCGGGGATCGCCGCCTTGATCAACGCTTCGATCTCGTCGGCGGCCATCGGCATTTAGAGGTTGGTGCTCTCGATGATCTGGCGACGCGCTTCGATTTCCTTGTTGCGCAGCGCGTGAGACACCGTGTCCTCGTCGCAATCCACGCCCGCCGCGGTCAGATCGCCGAGCACCTTGCGGATGACGTCATGGTCGCCGGCCTCCTCGAAGTCGGAACGGACGACGTCCTTGGCATAGGATTCGGTCTCGGCCTCGTTGAGGCCCATCTGCCGTGCCGCCCACTGGCCGAGCAGCTTGTTGCGCCGGGCGGTGATGCGGAACTTCATTTCCTCGTCGTGCGCAAACTTGGTCTCGAAGGCGCGCTCGCGGTCGTCGAATTGGGTCATGCCATTCCCTTGATCATTTCGCGCGCGAGATAGGAGAGCCACCGGCTGGCGTCCAGCGCCGATGGACAGACACGCGGAGGTCGCTAGGCTTTCTCGACAAACGGAGGGGAATGCCCATGCGCCGAGCATCACTGACACTGGCTTTGATCGTCGCTATTGCGTCGACACAGGCGACCGCCGCTCCCGCGCTGCGCTCGGCGATCGTCGATCCACCGCGCGATGCGAAGTTCCCGGCCCACAACCAGCAACTGCTGATCCCGTCCCACGGCGTAGGCATGAATGCCTTGTTGTTCGTTGCAAGCGGCAAGGGCCCGCACCGTACCGTGATCCTGACCCACGGGCTGCCCGGCAACGAGCGCAACCTCGACCTCGCGCAGGCCATCCGCCGCGCCGGCTGGGACGTGCTGACCTTCACCTATCGCGGCGCCTGGGGCTCGCCCGGCGATTTCTCGATCAGCAACGCGATGGAGGACACGCGCGCCGCGCTCGACTTCGCGCGCTCGCCGGAAGGCGCGAAATACGGCATCGACGGGCGCCACATCGTGCTCGCAGGCCATTCGATGGGCGGCGCCACCGCGGCGATGACTGCATCGGGAGCAAAGGGTCTCGACGGCCTCATCCTGATCGACGCCTGGAATATCGCAGCCGGCACCAGCAAGGGCGCCATCTCGCGCGAGGAGCTGGTCAACGCCTTCGACGATTTCGGCAACTCACTCCATAACGCGACGCCCGAAAGCGTCGCCGACGAGGTGGTCGCCAAGCGCGCCCAGTGGGATCTGCGGGTCGCCGCTCAACGGCTCGCCAACCTGCCGATCCTCACGGTGACGGCAAAATATGGCGGCGGGGAGGAGAATCAGGCGACCACCGCGGCCCTGCGCAAATCCGGCAATAAGCGCGTGACCGCGATCGAAATGGATACAGACCATCCTTTCTCGGATCATCGCATCGCGCTCGAATCGACTGTGATCCGCTGGCTTCAGGCCCTTCGCTGACTCTTGAGCCACCGCGTCCAGTCGACGCGCATCAGCAGGATCAGGCCGGCGATGACGAGCAGCTGTACCGCGATCCCCAGCGGGCTGGTCAGCTGGTCGCGGAAATCGTCGAGGTAACTGCTCGCGCTCAACTGCCGCGCGGTAAAGGCGTAGAGCGTGTAATAGCCGATGCGACCAACGAAGAAGGCCAGCGCGCACGGCCATAGCGGAACGCCGATCAAACCGGCGGCCTCGAACAATTGCGCCGAGGGCACCGGCGCGAACACGAACAGCGCCAATCCTATCAGCCGGTTGGCCGGCCGTCGCTCGACCAGCTCGCCGGCGGCATCGAGGTTCTTGCGCAAGCGCTCAGGGAATCGATGCTCGAACACCCGCGACGCCCAGCCGAGCACGTAACGCCCGAGCGCCGCCGCGACTGCCGCGGTGACAACCAGCAGCGGCATCGGCAGCTGCGTATTCAACGCATAGAGGGCGATCACCGGCCAGGTCGGCGGCGTGAACGCCGGCGCGAGGTGGATCGCGAAGACGATCAGGAAGAGAAGGGCAACCTCGCCCATCGGGCCCGCGCTAGTCGGCGTAGCGCGCGGTCGTCTTCTCGCGGACCTCTTCTTTGCTCACTCCCGGTGCGAGCTCGATCAGCTTGAACGGACTATGGTGATCGGCGCGCTGGAACACGGCGAGGTCGGTGATGATCATGTCGACCACGTTCTTGCCAGTCAGCGGCAGCGTGCATTCCGGGATGAACTTCGCGTCGCCGTTCTTGGACACGTGCTCCATCACGACGATGATCTTCTTGACCCCGGCGACCAGGTCCATCGCCCCGCCCATGCCCTTGATCATCTTGCCCGGCACCATCCAGTTGGCGAGGTCGCCGTCCTGGCTGACCTCCATCCCGCCGAGCACGGCGAGGTCGATATGCCCGCCGCGGATCATCGCGAAGCTGGTCGCGCTATCGAAGAAGCTCGTCTGCGGCAGCTGGCTGACGGTCTGCTTGCCGGCGTTGATCAGGTCGGGATCGACCTCGTCCTCATAGGGAAACGGCCCGATGCCGAGCATCCCGTTCTCGCTCTGCAGCGTGACCGTCATGCCCGCGGGCACATGGTTCGCCACCAGCGTCGGGATGCCGATGCCGAGGTTGACGTAGTATCCATCGCGCAGTTCCTTCGCCGCGCGCTGCGCCATTTCGTTGCGGGTCCAGCCCTTCGTTTCGACTTGCGTGGCCACTACGCCGCCTCCCTTTCGCGAACCGTCTTGAACTCGATCTTCTTGTCGTAAGGCGCGCCCAGGATCAGGCGGTTCACATAGATCGACGGCAGGTGGATGCAGTCCGGGTCGAGCGAACCCACGGGCACGATCTCCTCGACCTCGGCCACGCAGACCTTGCCGCAGGTTGCGGCCGGCTGGTTGAAGTTGCGCGCGGTCTTGCGGAACATGAGGTTGCCGGTCTCGTCGGCCTTCCAGCCCTTCACGACGCTGAGGTCGGCGCGGATGCCGCGCTCGAGGACGTAGGTCTCGCCGTCGAACTCCTTCAATTCCTTGCCCTCGGCGACCTGCGTGCCGACGCCCGTCCTGGTGTAGAAGCCAGGGATGCCCGCGCCGCCCGCGCGCATCCGCTCGGCGAGCGTGCCCTGGGGCGTGAACTCGACCTCGAGCTCGTGCGCCAGGAATTGCCGCTCGAACTCCTTGTTCTCGCCGACGTA
>DATEIK010000199.1:0-9373 GCA_035279065.1 Sphingomicrobium sp.
CGCGGGCGGCGCAAAACCACCGCTCGGCGCATGAATTTTAGATGCCGTTCGAGGGCGGCTCGGGCTGTTCTGCCGAAGGGGGAGGTTCGACCTGGTTCTGCGGCTCGGAGGGAGCCTGTTCGGGCGCGCCGAGCGGCTCGCTCGACGCGGGCGGCAACTCCTCCACCACATTCTCGACGGGCGGCAGCGGCTTGGCCGTCTCATATTCCTCGCCCGGCAACGGCCGCGGCGCCTTGCTGACGGAGGGCGGCGCCTTGTTCACCGGCGCCGTCGCGCCCTTGTAGATGCAGGCATCGAGGCCGTCGCGGCCGACGACCCCGATCCGCGCGGCGATCGTGTTGCCGTAACGGCGCGTGAAGCCTTTGGGCGCGATGGCGCCGCGCTTCTTGGGGAGCGGCAGGATGGCCGCGATGCGCGCCGCCTCGGTCGCGCTCATCGCGCCCGCATCATGCCCGTAATAGCGCTGCGACCCGGCGTTGACGCCATACGTGCCGATGCCGGTCTCGGCATTGTTGAGATAAACCTCCATGATCCGGCGCTTGCCCCAGAGGTGCTCGATCAGGAAGGTGAACCAGGCCTCGACGCCTTTCCTCGCATAACCGCCGCCGTTCCACAGGAAGGTGGTCTTGGCGGTCTGCTGGCTGATCGTCGATCCGCCGCGAATGCGCCCGCCCGAGGCATTGCGTTTCATCGCATCTTCGATGGCTTCGAAATCGAACCCTTTGTGCTGGCAGAACTTGCTGTCCTCCGCCGCGATGGCCGCGCGGACCATGTCGCGGTCGATCTGGCTGATTGGCATCCAGTCCTTGTGCAGCCCGCGGCCGGCGAAGAAATCCCCGATCATCGTCGCGGTGATCGGCGGCGGCACGAAGCGGTAGGCAAGGACCCACAGGATCGAAACGACGAAGAAGGCGACGACCAGCTTGACGATCCAGCCGAGAATGCGCCGCGGCAGCGAACGGCTGCTCGTGCGGCGACGCTTATAGGCGGGGATGGTCGAGCGTTTGGCCATTTGCGCTTGCCTAGCGGGACGCTCGCGCGCTGCCAATCAGCCGCCGAGGCGCCCGCAGAACCAGCAATTCAGCCCGAACCGGTAGTCGCGGAACAAGCCGCTCGGGCAATGGACGGTTTCGACTCCGTGCCTGGCCCACGAGGGGAAGACGAGCAGGCTGTTGCGCTCGGGCTCGAACGCAATGCTGTCGCCATCGGTCGCCTCGTCGTGATCGGCGCCGAACCGGTAAAGGCGAAGCGCTCCGCCGGAAAACCCCCTGGGTTCGCCGCGGAAATAATAGACGGCGGTGATCAGCCGGTCCTCGCCCGGCCTCTCCCCGATGGGCCTACGCGCGTTGCCGAGCGGGATGTCGAAATGAGGGGCGAAATGCGCGCCCTCGCCATAGGCATTGAGCTCGAACTGCAGCGAGGACAGCCGCGGGCCCTTGTAGCCGGCCGCCGGGGCGATCCGGGAATAAGCGTCGAACAGCCGTTCGCTCAGCAGCGGCTCGAACGGGCCCATGCCGTAGCGTTTCAGCGCGATGCGCCGCTCGGGGTCGACGCGCCCGGCGGCTCCGCCCTTAAGGAATACCTTGGCGGGGCTGAAGCTCTCCTGCTCGGAGATCGCCCAGGCGAGGATGGCGTCATGTTCCGCTTCGGGTAGGAAGCCGCTCAGCTGCGCGTGGGGTGGCATCGGACCGACGGTGGCCATTGGCCCGCCTAACGAGCGGCGGTGCGCGTCTCAAGCGTTGACAGCAGTGCGACCGTGCCCGGATCCCTGGGCCGGTATTTGAGCGCCGCCTCGGCTTCCTTGCGCGCCCCGGTCACGTCGCCCTCCTCGAGCAGCGCAGAGGCTAAATCGCGCCGCACCGGATAGTACCACGCCGGCGGATCAGAAACTGAACTGAAATCGTCGCCTTCCTGGAGCTCCGCGGCTTGCGCGAAGGCCATTGCGGCTTCCTGCGGCCGATGTTCCATCGTCGCGGCGCGACCGGTGAGGACGTTGCGGGCGATATAGGTCATGGTCTGCGCCTGGAGCGAGCCGTCATCCTTGTTGAGCTCACCGGTGACGCCGTGGATCGCAGCCGCTTCCTTGCGCACGTTCGCGGCATCGCTGCGCCGCGCAAAGGCTTCGCCGCGCGCATAATGCCAGGCGGCCTGCAGAAACGGCAGCTTGGGCTCTGGCAACGCGAGAACCTCCGCCGGATCGGCAAAACGCGCCAATGCGTAATAGCCATTCGCCGCAATCATCTGCGCGTAAGGAGGAGCTTCGGCCTTGACCTGGGACCGCTCGACCAGCGGCCTACCGAGCTTCAGCGCGATGTCGGCGTCACCGGCTTCCAGGGCGCCGCCGAGCCCGAAGGTCACGTTGTGCGAATGATAGGGCAGGCCCCAGACGCCGTCGGGCGGGCCAAGCCCGAGGCGCTTGGCGTTCTCCACGCCAAGCTCGACAGCCCGCATGTTCGTCTTCGCGGCATCCTCGTAGCGCCCGATCCAGTAGTAGGTGTGGCTGGGCATGTGGACGAGGTGGCTGGCCCGGGGCGCGAGCCCGGCGAGCCGGTCGGCATAGGATTCAGCTTTTCCGGGTACGCCGGCGATCTCGGTCGCGTGAATGTAAAAATGGATAGCCGGAGTATCGTCGGGGCTGCGCTTGAGCACGCCTTCGAGCAGCGGAATTGCCAGGCCGGCGTTCAGCTTCCACTCCTCGCTGCTATCCGCCTTGGTCATCAGCCAGGCATCCGCCGCGATCACGGCAATCTCATTGTCCTGCGGATATTGGGTTGCGAGCGCGGCCATCGCCTTGGCGAAGCTGAGATCGCCCGGCTTGCCGCCGCCGCCATCCTTGTAGCGCAGCTGGAGGGCGTGGATCAGCGCCCGCTCGCGATCGGTGCCGTGGGCCTTGGCGAGGTCCGCGGCCTTATCTGCCAACTCGGCAAGCTTCGCTACCTCGTCCTCGCTTTTCCCGAAGTTGATGGTCGGGCCGGATGCCCAGGCCTGGCCCCACAGGCACATTGCGCATTGCGGATCGAGCCTGACCGCTTCTTCCATCGCCTCGGTCGCGGCCTTGTGCGCGAACGCGTGGGCGAGCTGCATGCCGTTGTTGAAGAAGGCCTGCGCCCGCGGATTCGATGTCGTGATCGGAAAGCCCCCGTTGCCGTAACCTTCGAGGATCATCGGCGTCTTCGGCGCGGCGGTGTCCGCGTGGCTCATGTGCATGGCGTCCTGCGCCACTGCTGGAACGGCGAGGAGCGCGGCGCCTGCCGCGAGCCAGAATGTTTTCATGAGTTCCCCCAAACTCAGCCCTGCGAGATGCTAACAGCATGGGGCGCGCTGGCAACCGTTCGCCTTGCCGCAGCGCAGCATGGCATTTACATCGGCTTCAAATGACCTCGACCAACGACGTTCGCCGCGGCTTCCTCGAATACTTTGAGAAGAACGGGCACGCGCGGGTGCAGTCCGCGCCGCTGGTGCCGCACAACGACCCGACACTGATGTTCGTCAACGCCGGCATGGTGCCGTTCAAGAACGTGTTCACTGGCCTCGAGAGCCGGCCGTACAGCCAGGCGACGAGCTCGCAGAAGTGCGTGCGAGCCGGCGGCAAGCACAACGACCTAGACAATGTCGGCTATACCGCACGCCACCACACCTTTTTCGAAATGCTGGGGAATTTCTCGTTCGGTGATTATTTCAAGGACCGCGCGATCGAGTTGGCCTGGAACCTGTTGACCAGGGAGTGGGGCCTCAGCCCGGACCGGTTGACCGCGACCGTCTATCACACCGACGACGAAGCGTTCGAGCTGTGGAAGAAGATTTCCGGCCTGCCGGAAAGCCGGATCATCCGCATCCCGACCAAGGACAATTTCTGGGCGATGGGCGACGACGGCCCGTGCGGGCCGTGCTCGGAAATCTTCTACGATCACGGCGAACATATCCCCGGCGGGCCGCCGGGAAGCCCGGACGAGGACGGCGATCGGTTCGTCGAGGTGTGGAACCTCGTCTTCATGCAGTACGAGCAGGCGGCGAACGAGATCGTCACCGAACTGCCGAAGAAGTCGATCGACACCGGCATGGGCCTCGAGCGCATTTCCGCCGTACTCCAGGGCACCACCGACAATTACGAGACCGACACCTTCAAGGCGCTGATCGCGGCGAGCGAAGAGCTGACGCGGACGAGGGCGGAAGGCGAGCAGAAGGCCAGCCACCGCGTGATCGCCGACCATTTGCGCGCGAGCGGCTTCCTCGTCGCGGACGGCGTGCTGCCGGCGAACGAGGGCCGGGGCTACGTGCTGCGCCGGATCATGCGCCGCGCAATGCGCCACGCCCACCTGCTCGGCGCGAAAGAGCCGCTGATGTGGCGACTGGTGCCGGCCTTGGTCGCCGAAATGGGCGCGGCCTATCCCGAGCTGGTGCGCGCGCAGCCGCTGATCGAGGCGACGCTCGAGCAGGAGGAAGTGCGCTTCCGCCAGACGCTGGTGACCGGCCTCAAGCTGCTCGACGAAGCGACCGCGGGGCTGGCGAGCGGAGGTACGCTGGCGGGCGAGACGGCGTTCAAGCTCTACGACACCTTCGGCTTCCCCTACGATCTGACCGAGGACGCGCTGCGCTCGCGTGGCTACGGCGTCGACCGCGGCGGCTTCGACGCGGCGATGGCCGAGCAGAAAGCCAAGGCGCGCGCGGCGTGGAAGGGCTCGGGCGCGAAGGCCAGCGACGACCTCTGGTTCGACCTCGCCGAGGAACATGGCGCGACCGAGTTCACAGGTTATTCGGGCGACGAGGGCGAAGGCGTCGTGCTGGCGATCGTCCGCGACGGCGCGCGCATCGAGCGGGCGGAAGTCGGCCAGACAGTCGAGCTGCTGCTCAACCAGACGCCCTTTTACGGCGAGAGCGGCGGGCAGATCGGCGACACCGGAAAACTAACCACGCTCAAGGGCTTCAGCGGCGAGGTTGAGGATACGTCAAAGTTGCTGGGCAAGCTGCATGTGCTGCGGACCAAGGTGGTCGAAGGCGAGCTGACAGTCGGCGAGACGGTCCACCAGATCGTCGACGCCGAGCGCCGCAACCGCATCCGCGCCAACCACAGCGCGACGCACCTGCTGCACGCGGCGCTTCGCCGGCATCTCGGGACGCACGTGACGCAGAAGGGCAGCCTGGTCGCGCCCGATTACTTCCGGTTCGACTTTTCGCATCCCAAGGCGATGACGCGCGAGGAGATCGAGGCGGTCGAGGCCGAGGTGAACGCCCAGATCCGCTCCAACGAGCCGGTGACGACGCGGCTGATGACACCCGACGACGCGATCGCTGCCGGCGCGATGGCGCTGTTCGGCGAGAAATACGGTGACGAGGTGCGCGTGCTGTCGATGGGCCGCTTCGACGAGGGCGATTATTCGGTCGAGCTGTGCGGCGGCACGCACGTGCGCGCGCTGGGTGACATCCAGCTGCTCGAGATCATCTCCGAAAGCGCAGTGTCGTCGGGCGTCCGGCGGATCGAGGCGCTGACGGGAGAGGCGGCACGGCGCTGGCTGAGCGAGCGCGATTCCCGCCTGCGCGAGGCCGCGGCGACGCTCAAATCCTCTCCCGACGAGGTCCCGGCGCGGATCGCCTCTCTGGTCGAGGAGCGCAAGCGCCTCGAGCGCGAGTTGGCGGATACGAAAAAGGCGCTGGCGATGGGCGGCGGAGCGGCCAAGGCCGAAGGTCCGGCGCCCGAGGACGTCGGCGGCCACAAGTTCCTCGGCCAGGTCGTGGAAGGCTTCGATCCCAAGGGCTTGCGGGCCGCCGTTGACGACATGAAGAAGCGCCTGGGCTCGGGCATCGGCGCGCTGGTGGCGGTCAACGAAGGCCGCGCCAGCGTCGCGGTCGGAGTCACCGACGACCTTGCCGGGCAGGTCAGCGCGGTGGAGCTGGTGAAGGCCGCGGTCACGGCGCTTGGGGGGCAAGGCGGCGGCGGGCGTCCCGACATGGCCCAGGGCGGGGGCCCGGACGGCGCCAAGGCGCAGGAAGCCTTGGAAGCCGTCAAGGATGCTCTGGAGAAGGTCGCCGCGTGATCGACGCGCAGTCGAGCGAGCCCATCACCCTCAACGGCTCATGCCATTGCGGCGCGGTGAGGTTCACCGCCGAGCTGCCCCAAGGGCTGGCGTCCGCGCGGCGGTGCACCTGCTCGATCTGCCGAATGCGCGGGGCGGTGGCGGTTACGGGGAGCATGGACGGGTTCACGATCCGCGAGGGCGCGGACAAGCTCGCGACCTACCGGTTCAACACGGGCGTGGCCGAGCATCATTTCTGCAGCGTCTGCGGGATTTACACGCATCACAAGCGGCGCTCGAACCCCAATGAGCTCGGCGTCAACGTCGCCTGCCTCGAGGGGGTATCGCCGTTCGATTTCCGCGAGGTCGTGGTCTACGACGGCAAGCGCCACCCGGGCGACAACCCGACGCACACGACCTACACCGCCGGCGTGCTCCGGTTCGAGCCGGCCGAGGGCTGAACATCGCGCAGCCGCCGCCCGCCCAGGCGCGGCGCTTTCTCGAGGTCCGCTTCCGCCTTGATCTCGGCGCGGAGCTCGTCGCGCTTCTCGTGGATCGAGGCAATCACCGGGCCCATCGCCACGCCCAGGTCGACCAGCGCGGCCTCGGCGAGCTGGAGCGAGGCCTCGAGCGTCTCGGGCACGGCGTCGCTGGCTCCGGCCTTGTACAGTTCGGCGGCATGCGCCGTGTCGCGCGCGCGGGCGACGATCGGCAGATCGGGGAAGGTGCGCCTGAGCGATCGGGCCAGGCGGACCACGAGCACCGGATTGTCCATGGTCAGGATCAGCGCGCTCGGCTCGCGCTCGCGCAGCTGGTCGATCAGGCCGGGGCGGCTGACGTCGCCGAACAGCACGTCATAGCCCTCGTCGCGAGCGGCCGTGACGGAATCGCTGTCGGCGTCGATCGCGAGATAATCCTTGCCATGCGCGTCGAGCATGTCGGCGACCATCCGCCCAACTCGTCCGAAGCCGAGGACCACGACCTGGCCGAGCGCGGCCTCACTCAGCGTCGCATTCATCTGACGGGTCATCGCTTCCCCGGCGAAGCGGCTGCCGACCGCGCGGCCCAGGCGCCCGAGCAGCGGGGTGACGGTAAGGCCGATCGCTGTCACGATCTGCCAGAAGGCGGCGGTTTCCGCGCTGATCAGCTGCGCGGTTGCGGCCGAGCCGAGCACGATCAAAGTGGTTTCGGACGGCGAGGCCATGAGAACGCCGGTCTCGGTCGCGGTCGCCATACGCGCCCCGCCAAGGCGCAGGAGGATGGCGGTGACGACAGCCTTCACCAGCAGCACGGCGACGAGCGCGACCAGCAAGGCCTGCCACTCGCCCAGAAGCAGGCCGAAATCGACGCTCATCCCGACGGTGATCAGGAAAATGCCCAGCCCGAGCCCGCGGAACGGCGCGGTGATCACCTCGACTTCGCCACGATATTCGGCTTCGGCGATGACGATGCCGGCGATCAGCGCGCCCAGGACGGCCGAGAAGCCGATTGCCGATGTGACGAGGCTGGCGACGATGACCACCAGCAGGCAGGCCGAGAGGAGCAGCTCGGGGCTCTTGGTCCGCGCGGCCTGACCGAACAGCCGGGGAAGGAGGAGTCGGCCAAGGATCAGCATTGCCGCAGTGGTCACCGCGCCGATGAGGAGCGTCACCAGCAATGAACCGACGCCGGCACCCGCCTGCGGTGCCATTGCCCCGAGCAGGAAGACGATCGGCACCAGCGCCAGATCCTCGAACAGCAGCATGGCCAGCGCCGATCGACCGACCGGGCTGTGCGTCCCGACGAGGGGAATGACGATGGCCGTGGAGGACAAAGCGAGCGCGAGCCCGAGGCCGATCGCGCCGCCGACGGCCTGTCCGGCCAGGTACAGCCCACCGCCAATGATGACCGCCGACCCGATCAGCTCCGCGGCGCCGACGCCGAACACCAGCCCGCGCATGCTCCACAACCGGCGAAAGGAAAGCTCCAGCCCGATCGAGAACAGCAGCAACACGATGCCCAATTCGGCGAAAGGCTCGATGCCATGCGCATTGGAAATCGTCAGATAGTGCAACCAGGGCTGGTTCGCGCTCAGCGCGCCGAGACCGTGCGGGCCGACCAGCATGCCAATGAGAATGAAGCCGATGATCGGGCTGATGCGGAAGCGCGCGAACGCCGGGATGACGATCCCCGCGGCGCCGAGGATCACCAGCGCGTCGGAAAAGCCGGAGGTCGCGAATTCGCCGTCCATGGTCAGCTTAGTGCCTCATTCGTCACCCTCGCGAAAGCGGGGGTCCAGTCTGGATTCCCGCTTGCGAGGGAATGACGGTACAGCATGACGCTATGACGTCAGAACTCGATCTCATCGTCGTCGGCGGAGGCCCGGCGGGCATGATGGCCGGCCTGCTGTTCGCCCGCGCCGGCTGCAAGGTGCAGGTACTGGAGAAGCACGCCGACTTCTTCCGCGATTTCCGCGGCGACACGGTGCACCCGTCGACGATGGAGATCCTCGACCAGCTCGGAATGCTCCAGCGCTTCCTGAAGCGGGCGCACAACCGGGTGAATACGGCCGAGCTCAGGATCGCGGGGCGCGATTGGACGATTGGCGACCTGTCACACCTCGATACGCCCGCGCCCTTCATCGCGATGATGCCGCAATGGGATTTCCTCGATTTCCTTCGCGACGAAGCCAAGGCGTTCCCCGGATTTCACCTGCGGATGGAAGCGCCGGTCACGGATTTCATCCAGGAAGGCGGCAGGGTGGTCGGCGTGCGGCTCGCTGACGGAAGCGAAATGCGCGCCCGGCTGACGATCGCGGCTGACGGCCGGACCTCGATCGTCAGGGAGATGCTCCCAATCGAGGATCTTGGAGCACCGATCGACGTGTTCTGGTTTCGCGTCGGGAAGAAGGAGCGCGAGGCTGGCGCATTGCGGGGAAATGTCTCGCCGGGACGTGTTCTCGTGATGATCGACCGCGGGGATTATTGGCAGTGCGCGTTCGTCATCCCGAAAGGCGCCGCGGAGTCCTATCAGTCGCGCGGGATCGAAGCGATCCGCGACGAGGTGAAGGCCGCCGGGCCGGCAACGCTCGACCTCACCGAGCTCGACGAGATCAGCGATCTCCATCTCCTGACCGTAAAGCTGGACCGGCTTACGCAATGGTATCGGCCAGGCTTGCTGGCGATCGGGGATGCGGCGCACGCCATGTCGCCGATCGGGGGCATCGGCATCAATCTCGCGGTGCAAGACGCGGTCGCGGCCGCCAACATTCTCGCCGGGCCGCTGGCCCGCGGCGAAGACGTCGATCCGCTCCTGCAGCGGGTGCAGGAGCGTCGCATGTTTCCAACTCGTGCGGTGCAGGGGGCGCAGAAATTCGCGCAGGA
>DATEIK010000200.1:0-6339 GCA_035279065.1 Sphingomicrobium sp.
GCTGCGTGCGACGCTTGCCGGGATGCTCAAGCAGCCCGCAACGCGCATCGCGTCGATCCTGCAGGCGCCCGGTGGTGCGGTGGCGCGTGTCATCTCGGCCCACGCCGAGAAGGGCAACGAAGCCTAAGGCTCACATCACAAAGGGTCCCGGGATCGGGACCCAGGTTCGAACTGAAACAAAGACAACAGGAAGTACCAAATGGCTGATCTCGCCAAAATCGTAGACGACCTCTCGGCCCTCACGGTCCTCGAGGCTTCTGAACTGTCCAAGCTGCTCGAAGAGAAGTGGGGCGTCTCCGACGCCGCTCCGGTCGCCGTTGCGGCCGCTCCGGGCGCTGGTGCGGCTGCTGCCGCCCCGGCCGAAGAGAAGACCGAGTTCGACGTTGTTCTGGCCGCCTTCGGCGACAACAAGATCAACGTGATCAAGGAAGTCCGCGCCATCACCGGCCTGGGCCTGGGCGAAGCCAAGGCGCTGGTCGAATCGGCTCCGAAGGCCGTCAAGGAAGGCGTCAACAAGGACGAAGCCGAGAAGATCAAGAAGCAGATCGAAGACGCCGGCGGCACCGTCGAGCTCAAGTAACCGAGCAGCCCGCAAGGGCTGCGTAAGGTTACACGCGAACGCGGGGTCAAGGCCTGACTCCTGCTTTTCGCAGGATTACAAGTTAAGGGCGGCCCCAGTGGGGCCGTCCTTTTTTGTCGTCAGGATTCGGCGTCAAAGGTTGCGGATGCAGTCATCGAAATCCTCGAAGCCAAAGCTCTCGAGCGTGTTGCCTTCGGCGCCTTCGCGCAGGGCCTTGCAAAACGCAGTTCGGAAACCCTGTTCCGAGACGACGTTGAAGCTCATGCATTCGCCCCAATTGAGAAGCGGGAATTCCTGACTACCGACGATCTCGCTGCATAATTGCTGCACCTCTTCGATATAGTCGCGGTTCGCGCCCGGCGAGCCCCTTTCGGCGCTCGCCGCAGAAGGCACAGACGCGACCAGAAGCGTGGCGCCGGCAATCAGACCAATCCGTTTCATCATTCCCTCCAGAGGACGTTCCAACAGAGGAGAGGATTGTCGTTCTGGCCAGGTCCGAAAGACAGGACCGGAAGCCGACTTCTCGCCGACGGTCCGCCGACTTAACCGAACGTGCTGCGAAATCGCGCGGTATTCGCGCTTGCCACCTTGGTGTAGATGTCTCGTCGGCATCCCGGGGGCACGTGCATGCTGAAGACGACCGAAGGCGACATGCCTCGCGAAATCCAGCTCGCGCGTGAGCCGGACATTCGCGTTGGCGAGGCGTGGCTGCGGCCGGCGAGCCGCCTGCTCGAATATAACGGTCTGCGCGAGCCGCTCGAACCGAGAGTCGCTCAACTGCTCGTCGCGCTCGCGCGGAAGCATGGCGCCGTGCTCGGGCGCGAAGAGCTGATCGATCTGTGCTGGAGCGGCCGGATTGTCGGCGAGGATGCCGTCAATCGCTGCGTCGCCAAGGCGCGTCGTGCAATCGCCGGCGCCGGTCTCGAAATTGAGACGGTTCCGAAGGTCGGTTATCGGCTCGTCGATTCCGAGCCGAACGCGCCGAAGCGCAATTGGCGGCGGATATTCGCATTGGCCGCACTCGGCGCACTCGGCACCTTCGGTACCGCTGTCCTCCTGGTCTCGCGTGGAACCCGACAGCCCACGCCCACCGCCAGGCCAACGGTCGCAGTGGCGGACTTCTTGGCGCCAGGTCAGCCAAGGCTCGACGGGCAAGCGGATCAAATCGGCGGGCAAGTGATCGACGCGCTGGTCAATATCGGACTGCCGGCGCGCCGGTTGGATTCGAACCGGGCTCAGAAGGCGGATTATGTGATTCGCGGTCAGCTCAACGAGCAGCCGGACACCGTGCGCGCGCTGGTCCAGATCGCCGAGACCCATACCGGCATCACGGTCCTTTCGCAGGAGGTCGAGATCGACCTCGACGAGCGGCCGATGGTCGCCGACAAGATTGCCGCGGCGGCTGCGGGCGCCATGTCGGCGACCGGCGCTCTTCTCACCCTCGCTCCCCGAACGCAATCCCCGACCGAAGCCGCGCAGGCGCTCAAGGCCGCGACGCGGATCAGCTCCGGCAATTATCTTGGCGCTTATGCCATCGCCCGCCAGCTCATGGAGGAACGTCCGGTATCGGCCGTTGCCCCTTTCATATTCGCCTGGACGAGCGTCTACGCGGTCCCGCAACTGCCGCTCGACCAGCGTCCCGCCGCCTTGCGCGAGGCTCGCGCGGCAGCAAGCCAGGCCATCGAACGCCTACCGCGCTACGGCGACGCACGCATCCCGCAGTGCCGTCTTTATCCGCTCGATTATTCGCGTTGCGAACGGATCTATCGTGAGGCGATCGCAGCCGACGCCTCCGCGGTGACCGTGCCGGCTCTCCTGTCGCTGCAGCTGATGAACGCGGGCCGTCTCGCCGACGCATTGCCGCTGAACGACAAATCGCTAACGTCGGACCCGTTCAATCCGATGAAGGTCCACCACCGTCTCTATCTTGCCGAGCTCATGGGATTGAAGGGTGAGGAGCAGCTCGCCTGGGCTTATGGTCAACGCTACTGGCCGCGGCTGCGTTTTGCCCGGCAGCGGTTTGCCGGGCTCATGGCCGCGGGCCGCTGGCGCGAGGCCGAGGTCATGCTGCCCGTCGTCGCGCGCGTCGAGCCCGATTCAACCGCCACGCTCAAATCGATCTTCGCGGCGCTTCATTCGCCAAGCGAACCGAACATGGCCGTGGCGGTCCGATCCTGCTCGGCTGATCTTGAACCCGCGGCGTTCATCGCCTGCTTGACGGGGCTGTCCATGGCCGGGACGCCCAAGGCCGCGCTTGAACTGGCGGCGCGGAAGTTTCCGGCCATTCATGCGGCGTCCCCGGCAAGGGCCGAGACGCAGTTCATCCGCGATGGAAGCGATCCAGGCCCGCTGTTCCTGCTGTGGGGTGCCGGCGCCAAGGCCGTGCGGCAGCAACCGGGCTTCGCCGCATTCGCCGAGCGCACCGGCCTGCTAGGCTATTGGCGCAGCAACGGTCGTCCCGATTTCTGCAAGCGCGAAAAGGCGCCCGTCTGCGCCTTGATCTGAAGCACGCCCTTAATCCGCCATCGAATCCAGGAACGCATCGATCGCGGCCGCTGCCTCCGGCTCGTCGAGCATGGGTGCGTGGCCGACGCCGGGGACCGTGACGAACGCCGCATCGGGCGCGGCCCGCATCATGGCGCGACCGCGTCGAGGAAGGCGTCGATCGCCGCGATCGCTTCGGGCTCGTCGAGCATCGGCGCGTGGCCCACTCCAGGCACCACCACGAAGCTCGCGCTCGGCACGGTTTCCTCCATGCGCGCAAAGGCTTCGGCGCTCAGCAAGTCACTGACCGCACCGCGGAGGGCGAGCAGCGGATGCTGGGCGAGGGCATGGAACAGCGGCCACATATCCACGGCGGGTGCGGCGGCCACTGCAGCGAACGGAACCGCGATCGCCGGGTCGTAATCAAAGGTCACCTCCCCGTCCGCTTCGCGGCAGGTTCGACGCGCCATCTTCACCCAATCATCGTGAGTGAAAGCGGCGGGGACGTTGCGGTTGTTGGCCGCAAGTGCCCGTGCAGCCTCGTCCCAACCGGCAAAGACGCCCTCGCCGACATAGCCGCGGATGCGTTCGAGACCCCTTTCACTGAGCTCGGGCCCAACGTCGTTGAGGATGGCGCCGGCAATCCTCCGGGGCGCGCTGGCCGCGACGAGCATCGTAACAATGCCGCCGAGCGAGGTTCCGACAAAGATCGCGCGCGAAATGATGAGCTGGTCGAGGAGTTGCAGCACGTCGCCGACGTAGGTCAGCGGGTTGTATCGCAGCGGCTGCGGGTCGCGGTCGCTCAACGACCTGCCGCGGAAGTCGACCGCGAGCACGCGGAACCGCGGCGAATAACGCTCGGCAAAGGCCTCGAAGTCGCGCGCGTTGCGGGTCAGGCCGGGCAGGCAGACGAGCGGCGGCCGCTCGGCGCTTCCAACATAGTCTCGGTAATGGAGTCTCAGGCCATCGGGCACGACATACCAGCCGTCCCGGTAGCGCGGCTCAGCCACGCATGGCCTTGCGGCGGGGAGTAAGGTCGCCTGGCGGCGCGAGGCCCTCGCCGGCCGTGCGCGCGTCCGGCCGCGGATCGCCGTATGCGACCTCGACGGGGACGAAGCCCGACCAGACGCCGTCCGGCCCTTCCTCGGTCGGGACGTCGCTGTTCACTTTCCCGACCGCTTCCTCGATCGGGACGACCACCACCATCGTCCCGTCGAGATAGCCTTCGGGAAGCGGCGGAAGCGCCGGCGTCCGGCTTTTACCGACGAGCGATTCGAAGACCTGAGTCATGATCGCGGCTTTCTCGCCCTCGTCCGCGACAAGCCGGCCGCGACCATAAACGGTCGCGGAACGGTAGAGCATCGAATGGTCCTCGATCTTCCGGCAGACGGCGAGGGCGTCGATGATCGCCACGTTGATGCACGCTTCGGCGCCGTTGGCGATGGCGTTCAGCAGCCGGTTGCTGGCGAGCCCGTGGAGGATGATCTCGCCGCCGATGCGCGCGTGGATCATCGGCTGGACGTGGGCAACGCCATCGATCGCCACCGCAACCGAGGCGATCAGCGCCTCGTCGAGGATCGCGTGGACCGTGGCGACGTCATAGGTTGCGCGCCTGGCGCGCCGGCGCATGGTCGTGCGCGCGGTGCGCGCGAATTGGTCTGCCATGCCTGGCCTAGAGCAGATCAGGCCGCTTCGAGGAAGGCCTCTGCCGCCAGCTCCTCGGTGGCCAGCGCGCGCTCGACCGCGGGGCGCGCGATGATGCGTTCGACCAGCGCCGCCCAACGCGGATAGGCGCTCATGTCGTGACCGATGCGCCGGCCCCATCGGAAGAAGGTCAGGAGATAGGAATCGGCGGCGGTGAAATGCCCCTCGACCGCCCAGCCGGTACCGAGGAAGCCTTCGATCTCGGCGAAGTGGCCGCGGAGGCCTCCATGCCCGCCGGCGACGATCGCGGGATGGACATCAGTGTCAGCGGTGAAGCGCTCGGGCCGCCAGATCTGCGCAAAGGCGATATGCACGGTCGAGGCGAACCAGCCAAGCAGCTCATTCGTTCGCGCGGACGCGAGCGGAACCTCGAGCGGGACCGAACCCACGGCACCGAAACGCAGCGCGAGATAATTGAGGATCGCCACATTCTCGGTGATGATCCGATCGTCGACCTCGAGCGCCGGCACGCGCGCATGCGGATTGATCTTCAGATATTCCGCCGTGCGGTGCGCGCCCTCGGCGAGCACGACGCGCTGCGCGGTGAACTTCGCCCCCGCTTCCTCGAGCGCGATATGCGCGACGAGCGAGCAAGCGCCTGGAGAATAATAAAGGATCATCGGGACCCTCCCGGACGCCTAGATGCCGCAAGCCTTACTGGACCGCCACGCCGTTCCGCTTATGGGATGATAAGGCGGAAAGGGTCCTTTGCGCCGTCGCGGAAAAGTCGCCCTCCCCCCTTCACAACGGCGAAAATAGGATTATATCGCCCTCATCCAACAAATAGACGGCTCCGCCGCACGGTGACGTGCGCCCGGAGCTTTTCCCGTCCTCTCCGGGACAGGGCCCGAACCGGCGCACGGGCTCAACGCATTGGAGAGGGATAACGGGAGGAAGCGCTCCACGACACTCACCCGGCCGTGGCCGGGGACCATTGCGGGGCGCACGAGGTGCGTTCCCGCGCAGCGCAGGGAACATCATGGCGACCAAGGCGATCGACGCACCGGCCAAGCGGCAAACCCACACTGCCGCCGCCCGGCGAATCCGCAAGATTTTCGGCAACATCCACGAAATCAGCGAAATGCCGAACCTCATCGAGGTTCAGCGCGAGAGCTATGAGCAATTCCTTCGCTCCGACCCCAAGACGGGCTACGTCTCCGGCCTCGAGAAAACCCTGCGCTCGGTATTCCCGATCGTCGATTTCGCCGGGACCGCGCACCTCGACTTCGACCATTACGAGCTCGAGGACCCCAAGTACGACACCGACGAGTGCCGCCAGCGCGGCCTCACTTATGCCGCGCCGATGCGCGTCACCCTGCGCCTGACCACGTTCGAGATCGATCCCGAGACCGAGGCCAAGTCGGTGATCGATATCAAGGAGCAGGACGTCTACATGGGCGACATGCCGCTCATGACCATGAACGGCACCTTCATCATTAACGGTACCGAGCGCGTCATCGTCAGCCAGATGCACCGCTCGCCGGGCGTGCTGTTCGACCATGACCGCGGCAAGACCCACGCCAGCGGCAAGTACCTCTTCGCCGCGCGCGTCATCCCCTATCGCGGCAGCT
>DATEIK010000201.1:0-5102 GCA_035279065.1 Sphingomicrobium sp.
GTGCTCGCGGATCATCTCCTCGTTGGGCGCGCGGTAGACGCAGTAGATCTTGTTGTCGGTAACGTAGCTGTGGACCCACTGGATGCGCGGCCCAAGATCATTCAGCACGTTGCAGGACGTCTGAGAGGCCATCTTGAGGTCCTCGGCGCCAAGCTGGCCAACACCCGGCATTTCGCGTTCGATCACATACTCAGGCATGAATGCGACTCCCCTTACTGTTGGGGTCGCATAGCATCGGCGCAGGCGCATGTGCAGCCGCCGTTGGTTAAGGGTGGCTTGCCAGCCGTAGCCGAAGGCGAAGGCTGGTGCCGGATGCAGGATTTGAACCCGCGACCTTCGGTTTACAAAACCGCTGCTCTACCAACTGAGCTAATCCGGCCCGTGTGAGGCCTCTGCTTTATAGCACGCCGAAGGTCCAGCCTTCGCTCCGGGCGATTCCGGGCGTCAGCCCTTCGGGCTCGAAGGCGCGCGGCTCGGTGCTCGCGAGCTGGCGCATGCCGGCCGCCGTGACGAGCGCGTCGGTCTGGTGATCGTTGGGCTCGAACCTCAGGCGCGCAGGCGGACTGCCGAGGCCTTTCAGCGCCCGGTTGAGCTCCGCGCGGGAACGCAGCTTTGCTCCGCTAAGCCCCGCGCGGCGAAGATAGATGCGGGTGTAGATTTCGACCACCGCGCTGCCGTTGGCGGGCAGCGGGTCCATCGGCCAGATCGCCACCTTGCCGTCAAGCCGTTGGAGCAGGCGCATGCCCGAGAAGCTCGCCTTGGCCACCTGCGCCGCGCCGATCGCGTCATAGGCCGAGGCGGTCTTGCGCCCGCCCTGCGCGTTCAACCGCGCGTCGCACTGGCGGAAGCGAACGAAGTCGGCCTTCACGCCATCGGCGATGCCGAAATAGAAATGCCTGCGGTGCGCGACCTCGAGGAAGCTCGCGGCGCCGAGGTCGTCGTCGTCGCATCTGTCGTCGACGTGCCGCCAGAATTCGCGCGCGGTCTTCGGCACGTCCGGTTCACCGAGGAGATACTCGCCCTTTTCAACGATCGGCGGCGCGAAGCTGAAGTCGAAGCCGAACAACGTCGGCTCCTTCGCGGCTCGCTTCAGCAACCAGCCGAGCACCTCCTCGCGCGACCAGACGTGTCCCGGGCGGACGAGGCGCGGCGCGGCCTGGCCGCGCGCTTCGGCAATGGCGATGCCCTTGTGACGGCGTCCCTTCGCGCCCGACCAATCGATCGCAACGAAGCTATCGAAGCGACTCACTTGCGCTTGCGGGGGCGTGCCGCCGGGCGCGCGGCATTCCAGTCGCGACTGCGCTCGATCACGTCGCGCACACGCTCGTCGTCCTTGGTGTCGTAGCGCACGAGGACCGCGGTCCAGCCGACATAGTGCGGGGTCTGCCAGAAAGTGTCGGGATCGGTTTCTTTCAAGAGCTCGACCGTATCGAGGTCGATCTCGACGCCGAAGCTCGTGTCGACTTCACGGCTCGCATAGAGGAATGCGCGGCCGTTGCTCTTCACCTTGATCGCGGGTCGGCCGTAGCTGGTCGAGAGCTCGGTGTCGGGAAGCGACAGCGCGAACGCCACCGCTTCGTCCCAGATCACCGGCTCATACCAGCGGCGGCTGGCTGTCGTCCGGCTCGCCCGAGGTGCTGCGGATGCGTTTGGGCGGAGGCGGGGGCGCGGGCGGTCCGCCGGCGTCGCCCCAGCGATCGAGCGCGCGGGCGGCGAAATCGCGCCCCCCGAGACCGAAGGCGAGCGCGCAGGCGATCGCCGCCGAGCCCAAAATCAGGCCGAAGGCGAGCATCACGATCTGGTCGGCCAGGCCCATGAAGGTGAGGCCGATCGCAGTGAACAAAGCGATGATCGCATAGCGCACGATGGTCTGCGCGTAGCCGCCCTCGCCGGTGCCGCTGCCGACCAGCTTCGCGATGACGTTGGACAGGAAGATGCCGACGACGATGATCAGCGTGCCGAAGATGACCTTGCTGCCGAGCGCCGTGACCTGCGCCAGGAAGATCGCGATATCGTCGCCGCCGACCTGGCGGAGCGCTTCGATCGATGCGGCGAGGATGACCGCGATCATCGCGATGTTGGCAACGATCCGCGACGGGCTGGCGTTGGCCGGCAGGACGCCGGTCGACTGGATCGCCTGGTCGAAGCCGGTCGGGGGCAGGATCGCCTCGATGATCGTCTTCAGGAACCGCGCCGCGATGAAGGCGATGCCGATCCACAGCGCCGCCGCGAGCACGCGCGGGATCGCCGCGAGGATTTCGTTCAGCATTGCCGTGGCGGGGCCCGAGATCGCCTCGATGCCGAGCACCTGGAGCGCGCCGATGGCGATCGGGATGATGATCAGCGCGTAGAGCAGGATGCCGACCGCGCGGGCGATGCTCGCCCGGGTCGCGCCCGGAGTGGCACCGGACGGGACCGCCGCCGGGTCGGTGCGCACCGTGCCCGACGTGTCGCCGATGCCGATGCGCGCGAGCAGGCCGTCGATGTTGAGCGCGATGAGCGCGGTTTCGGCGAGCTGGCGGACGATCTTGGCCAGGATCAGGCCGATGAAGAAGATCAGGCCCGCGCCGATCAGCCGCGGCAGGAAGGCGAAAATTTCGCTCACCAGCTCGTTGATCGGGGCGAGGATCTGGGGAAAGCCGAGGAACTGGAGCGCGGCCATGATGCCGACCAGCCAGATGATCAGCTTGGCGATCGTCCCGAGCTGGTGGCCGACGGTTTCCTTGGGCCCGCCGGTGACGTGCCTGCGCAGCGCGGGCGTGCGGTCGATCGCCTTCTGGAGTATCCATTTAACCGCGCGCGCGACAATCCAGGTCGCGATGAGGATCAGGATCGCGATCACGACCTTTGGTCCCCAATGGATCAACTGGGCCTGCCAGTAAGCGCTGGTGTCGTACATGGTGATCCCTCCTGCCGCTGCGCGCGTTCAACCCGCGTCGTCATTGGTTTGTTGCAGCTCTTTGCGCCGTTCGTTCCAATATTCCAGCCGCTCGCGGATCCTGGCCTCGAAGCCGCGGTCGGCGGGCTCGTAGAAGGCCTGCGGCTCCATCTCCTCGGGCCAGTAATCCTGGCCGGAGAAGGCCTCGTCCGCGGCATGGTCGTAGGCGTAGCCCTTGCCGTAGCCGACATTCTTCATCAGCTTCGTCGGGGCGTTGAGGATGTGCATCGGCGGCATGAGGCTGCCGGTTTCCCTGGCGCTTCGCCATGCGCCCTTTTGGGCCATGTAGGTCGCGTTCGATTTGGGCGCGGTCGCGAGATAGAGGCACGCCTGGACGATGCCGATCTCCCCCTCGGGCGAGCCGAGGAAATCGTACATTTCCTTGGCGGCGAGGCATTGAAGCAAGGCATTGGGGTCGGCCAGGCCGATATCCTCGACCGCGGCGCGGGTCAGGCGGCGAAGGACGTAGAGCGGCTCCTCGCCGGCGACCAGCATTCGCGCGAGATAGTAAAGCGCCGCCTGGGGGTCCGAGCCGCGCAGCGATTTATGCAGCGCCGAGATGAGATTGTAATGCCCCTCGCGGTCCTTGTCGTAGACCGGGACCCGGCGATGGAGCAGCTCCGACAGCGCGGCGGGGTCGAGCGGCTCGCCGATGTCGATCGAGAACAATGTCTCGACCTGGTTGAGGAGGAAACGGCCGTCGCCGTCGGCGGATGCGATCAGCGCCTCGCGGGCGTCCTGCGTGACCGGAAGCGCGCGGTCCTCGATGACCTCGGCGCGGCGCACCAGCTCTTCGAGCGCGTCATGGTCGAGCCGCCGAAGGATAAGGACCTGGCAGCGGGACAGGAGCGCGGCGTTCAGCTCGAAGCTCGGATTCTCGGTCGTCGCTCCGACCAGCGTCACGGTGCCGTCCTCGACGTAAGGCAGGAAGCCGTCCTGCTGCGCGCGGTTGAAGCGATGGATCTCGTCCACGAACAGCAAAGTCTGCTGGCCGGCGCGGGCGGCGGTGCGCGCCTCCGCGAAAATCTTCTTGAGGTCCGCGACTCCCGAGAACACCGCCGAGACTGCGACGAAGCGCAGGCCGACCGCATCGGCGAGAAGGCGCGCGATGCTGGTCTTGCCCGTGCCGGGCGGGCCCCAAAGGATCATCGAGGACAGGCGACCCGCGGCGACCATCCGGCCGATCGCACCGTCGCGTCCGGTGAGGTGCTCCTGGCCGACGACCTCGTCGAGCGAGGCGGGGCGAAGCCGGTCGGCAAGCGGTGCATTGGCTGCCGGCGCAGCGGGCGCACGCGCCGGAACTTCCTGATCGGCGAACAGGTCGGCCATGTCCTGAACCATAGAAGGAACCGAAAAAATTGCATCCGCTCGCTTGCTCCAGATGCAACTAAGATATATCTTAGACACATCGAAAGGAGCATTTCATGCGACACAGACATGGTTGCGGTCCGCGCGGGCACATCGAGATCGCGATTCCGGAAGCCGTCATGGCCATGCGCGGCGGACGCGGCTGGCAGGGCAGTTGGGGCCCGTTCCACTTCGACTTCGGCGACGAGGGCTGGAGCGGCGGCCGGCGCGGGCGGCGCAGCAAGCGCATGTTCGAGAGCGGTGAGCTTCGCCTCGTGCTGTTGAAGCTGATCGCCGATGAACCCCGCCACGGCTACGACCTCATCCGGGCGATCGAGGATTTGACCGGCGGCGAATATGCCCCGAGCCCGGGCGTCGTCTATCCGACGCTGACCCTGCTCCAGGACATGGGGCTGATCGAGGAAGCCTCGGGCGAGGGTGCGCGCAAGCCCTTCCAGGCGACTGATGAAGGCCGCAAGCATCTCGAGGAGCGCAGCGAGGAGGTCGAGGCGCTGTTCGAGCGGCTGGCCGATCTCGCGCCGGACGAGCGCGCCACGGCGGGGCCGGCGATCGGCCGTGCGGTCAAAAATCTGATGACCGCGCTCAGCCACCGCATTGGCCGCGACGGGCTGGACGAGGAGTTGCTGCACGAAATCGCGGCGATCCTCGACGAAGCCGCGCAGCGGGTCGAACGGGTGAAGTGACGAAGTTTACTTCGTCATCCCGGACTTGATCCGGGATCCACCTGTTCGTCGCAAGACAAAGGGATTCCCGCTTTCGCGGGAATGACGAGATGGCGGTTACCGCCCGGTGATCC